>VXRS01000269.1:4615-7761 GCA_009838385.1 Dehalococcoidia bacterium
TTCCGTGAACTCCTCGTCGCTCAGGCCGAGCGTGTTCTTGAGCACGCGCTCGGTGTCCTCCCCAAGAAGCGGCGCCGCCTTTGAGGGGCCGCCGGGGGTCTTCGAGAGGCGGAAGGCGGCGGAGTCGTAGGTGCGAGCGCCCATGGTGGGGTGCTCCAGCACGGCGTAGTGGCCCCGATGCTTGAGCTGCGGGTCGCGGTGCATCTCCTCGGGCGACTTCACGATGCCGGAGGGGACGCCGTTGTCGCGCATCGCCTTGTAGGCCTGCGCGGCGGTGCGTTCGCGGCACCAGAAGTCGATGTGGCGGTCGATTTCCTTCTGCTCGTTGAGGCGCGACCATTTGCGGCGCATGCGCTCGAGGTCGGTCCAGTCAGGCCGGCCGATGGCGGCGCGGAATCCCTCCCACTCCTGCTCGGTGAAGCAGGCGATGACGACGTAGCGGCCGTCCTTGCAGCGGTAGGCGCCGTGGGGAGCGGCCTCGGGGTCGCGGTTGCCGAGGCGCTCAGCTTCACGGCCGTTGGCGGTCCACTCGAGGATGCTCGTCCCGAGGGCGTGCACGGCGCCCTCGAACTGGGAGAAGTCGATGTACTGCCCCTTGCCGGTGCGGCGGCGGTAGTCGAGGGCGGCCACAAGAGCGAGGGCGCCCACGTGAGGCACGAGAAAGTCGGTGTAAGCGACGCCGGTGCCGATGGGTTCGCCATCGGGCCAGCCGGTCAGGTGGTTGAAGCCGGAGGCGGCCTGGAGCACGTGCCCGTAGCCCATGTAGTGCGCCCAGGGGCCTGTCTGGCCGAAGAGGGGCATCGAGATCATGACGAGATCAGGGCGCACCTTGCGCAGCTCTTCGTAGTCGAGCCCCAGCTTCTTGAGGGAGCCGGGCGTGAAGGACTCGGTGACGACATCGGAGACGGCGACGAGGCGCTTCAGGAGCTCTTTGCCCTTCGCCGTCTTCAGGTTGATGGTGACGCCGAGCTTCGAGCTGTTGAAGTTCGCGAAATAGCCCGAGTTGTCATGGTGGGGCTCGTTGTCGGTGAAGGGGCCGGCGCGACGCAGGGTCTCCATGCGCGTGGCGGACTCGACGCGAATGACCTCGGCGCCGTGGTCTCCAAGGTACTTGGCCACGGTGGGGCCGACACCGACCCAGGAGAGGTCAGTGACGCGCAGGCCTTCGAACGGTTTCGGCTTGCTCCCGTTGCTCGCCATCTCAGATCACCATGCTACGCCGCAGCTTCGCGACCTCGTCTGCGTCGAGCCCCAGGAGGTCGCCGTAGACCTCCGCGTTGTGCTCGCCGACGTGGGGGGCGCGCCCGCGCTGCTTCCAGGGCGTGCCAGACAGCTTCCAGGGGGCGCCGGGGTAGACGAACGTCTCGCCGATGTCCTCGTGGCGAACCTGGACCCAGTAGTCGCGAGCGGCGAGCTGGTCGCTCTCGACGATCTCGCGGGGGCTGTAGACGGGCGCCCAGCCGACGCCCCGGGCCTGGGCTTCGCGCACGAGGTCGTCCTTGCGGCGGGTGCGGCAGAACTTCTGCATGATACCGACGAGCAGCTCCTGCTCGTCCTCTTCCAGCGGCTGCACGACTTCGAGTCGCTCGCGCCAGTGGGGGGCGGTGAGGGGGCCGGCCTCGCCGGTCTGGTCGAGCCAGTCGATCATGGCTCCCGAGGTGGGGCCCACAAGGCCGCCGAGCCCGAGCGCCGCCACCCAGCCGTCGGCCGCCTCGTAGATGTAGCGCGGACCCTCGCGGCCGCTGACCATGCGGCCCGAACCGGGACCGCGGTTGTTGATCTGGAGGATGTCCCACGTCTGCTGGGCGTTGTCCATGGCGTTGGCCATGGACTCCTGCATGGAGACATCGACATGCTGGCCGAGCCCGCCGTTTGCGCCGCGGGCGTAGAGCGCGATCACCGCGCCGACAGCCGCCTGCAGGTTGACCTGCGCGTAGGCCTGGGGCGCGGTGGTGCGGACGGGACCCTGCTCATCGCTGCCGTTGAGGTACATGTGGCCGCCCATCGCGGAGCCGACAATGTCGGTGGCGGGGAGGTTGCGGGCGGGGCCGGACTGGCCGAAGTTCGTGATGCTGACGACGACCGCCTCGGGATTCACCTTCGCGAGGGTACGGGGATCGGCGCCGATGTCCTTCGCGGCGCCGGGGGCGCTCGTCTCGATGACGGCGTCCGCGCCGGCCACGAGGCGGTGGAACAGGTCGCGGCCGGCTTCCAGGCGCATCTCGCAGGTGATGGAGCGCTTGCCGGCGTTCATGGCCCACCAGTAGAGGCTCGACTCGCGGCCCTCCTCGTCACGGAAGAACGGGCCGTTGGCGCGCGTGCGGTCGCCGGCGCGGGGCTCGACCTTGATCACGTCCGCGCCCAGGTCGGCGAGGAGGCGAGCGCAGAGCTGGCCCTTCTCGTCGGCTATATCGACAACGCGGTAGCCGCTCAGGGGGCCATCGGGGTGTGGGAGGGGGACACCGTCGGCGCGGTCGGTCACGCCGGAGTTCTACCGCCGCCCGGCGGCAGTGCGCAAGGGCCGCGAACTACTCATCACCGTCCGTGAGTGTCTTTCCCCACATGCGCGCTATCAGGAACTCAGGACCCGGCAGCCACAACGCGAAGGGAAGCAGCACAGCGGTCGCGATGAGTTTGGCGGTGACCACCATGGCTTCCTCCGCCCACTCCATGGCTCGCTCGACGAGGAAGGACACAGCCCCTCCTGGAGCTTCAGCGGCTGTGCGCAAGGGCGACGGCGCCGTTGTCGGCCGCGCCGGGGCGGCCATCGAGGACGGCATCGATGGCGTCGCGGAGAGCGTCGATGCCCCAACCCTTGCTGGCGGAGATGTGGCGAATGTCGCCGGGGACGGGTCCGGCGCCGTCGAGAAGCGCGCGGGCCTCGGCTTCGGTCTCCGGCAGGGAACCATCGTCGCAGGTGAGGGCGTCGATCTTGTTGAGGGCAACGATGGTGGGGCGGCCGAGCACGCTCAGGTCGCGGAGGACGCCCTCGACCGTCTCGGCCTGGGTGCCGGCGTGGGGGTGGGAGACGTCGACAACGTGCAGGAGCACGTCCGCTTCCTCCAGCTCCTCAAGGGTCGCACGGAAGGACGCGACGAGCTGGGTGGGGAGCTTCTGGATGAAGCCGACGGTGTCGGTGAGGAGGG
>VXRS01000200.1 GCA_009838385.1 Dehalococcoidia bacterium
GCGCCTGGAGGCGGGCGGCGCCGGTGCTGAGCGCCCCGAGCTGGGCGTCGAAGTCGCCGCGGCGTTCGGCGGGCGTGCGGACGTTCCGGAGGATCAGCGCGAAGAGCGCCTCGTTCAGCCGTCCTGCCTCGCGCAGCTTGAGGGGCGGGATGATGACGCCCTCCTGGTACAGCTCCGTGGCCACCGGCATCGAACCTGCCGACATGCCTCCGATGTCGGCGTGATGCGCGCGGTTGGCGACGAACCCGATGAGCTCGCCGCTGGCGAACACGGGCGCCACCAGCGTCACGTCGGGCAAGTGCGTGCCACCGAGGTATGGGTCGTTGACGATGGCCACGTCGCCCTCGCTCCAGGGCGCCAGCGTGGAGACCGCGGCGATCGACTCGGGCATGGCTCCCAGGTGGACGGGGATGTGAGCGGCCTGCGCCACCATCTCACCGTTTGCATCGAAGACGGCGCAGGAGAAGTCGCGGCGCTCGCGGATGTTGGGTGAGTGGCTTGTGCGCCACAGCGTTACGCCCATCTCCTCCGCAGCCGAAGCGAGGAGCGCGTTCCAGACGGCGAGGCGGGCGGGATCGTCGGTCATCGTGGGGTCACCAGGAGGTTGCCGCCGGCGTCGACGGTCGCCTGCCAGCCCTCCGGAATGAAGGTAGTTGCGTCCGGCTGCGTGATAACCGCAGGCCCGCCGAGCGTCGAGCCGACGGCAAGCGCTGCTCGGGAGGTCTGGGCTGCGGCGACGCCGCCTGCCAGCGTGATCGGTTCGGACGCCCCGGAATCGTCAGTGGTCTCGGCGGCCAGGTCCGGAAGAGTACGCGTTGCGCCCTGCGCGCGGCAGCGCAACGCGACCAGCTCGACGGGGCGCTCGGGAGTCGAAAAGCCGTACTCGCGCTCGTGGGCGGCATGGAAGGCGGAGGCAATCGTGGCCGGTTCGGGCCGGTCGATGGAGACTCGCAGCTCGTGCGCCTGACCCTGGTAGCGCACATCGGCGGCCCAGGTGAGCTGCGTGAGTGTCCCGCCTGCGGCCTGCAAGTCCGCCTTCGCCTGCTCCTCGAGTGCCCTGGCAGTGTCGTTGACGGAGGCCGACGCTTCCTGCCCCAGGCTGATCAGCAGCCCCTGCCCCCGCTCGATGACCTCCGGAGCCGTGGCGATCCCGACTGCGGACAGCACTCCGGCATGGCGGGGTACGAGCACCTGTCCGATGCCGAGCTCGGCTGCCAGCTCGCAGGCGTGGAGGGGGCCGGCGCCGCCGAAGGCCACAAGCGTGAAGCCGGCGGGGTCGTACCCGCGTTCCAGGCTCACGCGCCGCAGGGCCCGCGCCATGGTCGCGTTCGCGACCTCGACCACCGCGGCCGCCGACGCTTCGGGGTCGCCGAGGGTGGCAAGGGCGTCACGGGCACGCGCGAAGTCGGGGATGACGGAGCCGCCAAGCGGTGCGTCGGGGCGCAGCCGTCCCAGCACGAGATTGGCGTCGGAGACGGTCGGGAGCTCCCCACGTCCATAGCAGGCCGGGCCGGGATCGGCGCCCGCGCTCTGCGGCCCCACTGCCAGCGCCCCGCCCGAATCCAGGCGCGCGATCGACCCGCCGCCCGCGCCTACCGTCACGATGTCGACCATGGGCGTGTGTACGGCGAGGCCGTCGACCTCGGTGGCGGAACGGTAGCGGGGTTCGCCCGGGCAGAGCGAAACGTCGGTGCTGGTGCCGCCCATGTCGAACGTGATGACCTGCTCGTGACCCGCCGCCTTCGCCACGGCAAGGGCGCCGAGCACCCCGCCGGCGGGCCCGCTCGTGACCATCGAAACGGGGCGCTCGCCGCTGGTCGCGGCGTCGGTGAGGCCGCCGGCCGAGTGCATCACGCGCAGCCCGGGGAAGCGCCCGTCGATGCCGTTCAGGTAGCGGCGGGCCGCTGGCTGGAGGAACGCGTTGATGGCGGTCGTGCTGGCGCGCTCGTACTCGCGGTGCTCGGGAAGCGTCTCGTGCGAGGCGCTCACCGGGAAGCCCGCTTCGCGCAGCGCGCTGGCGAGACGGGCCTCGTGTTCGGGTCGCAGGTAGGCGAACAGCAGGCAGATGGCGACCGCCTCCGCCCCCAACGTCCGCGCCTCCTGGACCACCCGCGCGACCTCGCCCTCTTCGAGGGGCGTCACGACCTCGCCGTCGGCGCCGATCCGCTCCCGCACGGTGATGACATCGCCACGCGCGACGACGTGGGGCGTTCGCCGGGGTTCGAGGTCGTAGAGGGATGGGCGCTCCTGCCGCCGGATGACGAGCAGGTCGCGGAAGCCCTCGGTCGTGACGAGAACGGTGCGCGGTCCGCGGCGTTCCAGGAGGGCGTTCGTGGCGACGGTGCTGCCGTGCGCCAGCCGCTGGTCGGTCAGGCCGCCCGCGCCGGCCAGGACGGCTTCTTCCGGAGCGGAGGGCGTTGAGAGGCGCTTCCAGGTGCGGATGCCCGTCTCTTCGATGGCGACGAAATCCGTGAACGTGCCGCCCACGTCCACGCCGAGGACGCCTCCTTCCAGCGCCTCAGCCACCCTAGACGTACTCCTTGACCTTCTCCGCAAGGGAACGGGTGTAGCCGGCGGTGCTGGCAATCTCCTCGACGCCGGCCTCGCGCACGGCCTTGAGCGAGCCGAACTTGCGCAGGAGTGCGCGCTTCTTCTTCGGGCCGACGCCGGGAATGGAGTCGAGGACGCTGGCGGTGGCGGCCTTGCGGCGCACCTGGCGGTGGTAGGTGATGGCGAAGCGGTGGGCCTCGTCACGGACGCGCTGGACGAGGTAGAGGGCTTCGGAGCCGCGCGGCAGGATGATGGGCGCTTCTTCGTCCGGGGCGAACAGCTCTTCGTGGCGCTTCGCCAGCCCGAACGTGGGAATGTGGTACACGCCGAGCTCGCGCATGACCTCTACGGCCGCGCTCAGCTGGCCCTTGCCCCCATCGACGATGACGAGATCGGGCAGGTCCCAGCCGTCGTCGTCGGCTGTCTCGGTATCGCCGCCTTCGAGGGTCTGCTGCTCGATGCGCTTGGCGGCTCGCTTGAAGCGGCGGCGCAGGACCTCCTGCATGGTGGCGAAGTCATCTGGTCCCTCGACGGTCTTGATGCGGAACTTGCGGTACTGCCGAGGGGCGGGCTGGCCATCGAGGAAGACGACCATGCTGGAGACCGGGCTGGCGCCCTGGGTGTTCGAGTTGTCATAGCACTCGATGCGGTGGGGCGCCTCGGGCAGGGCGAGTTCCTCCTGCAGCTCGTCGAGGGCGGTGGCGGTCTTGGTCTGGTCGCTGAGCCAGCGCACCTTGAGGTTGTCCAGCGCCTCGGCCGCGTTCTCGCGGGCCATTTCCAGAAGCTGGCGCTTCTCGCCGCGCTGGGCCACGCGAATCTCGACGTTGGCGCCACGCTTCTCCGTGAGCATTGCCTCCAGGTCGGCCCGCCCTTGCGGCTCGATCGGCACGACCACCAGCTTCGGGATCGACTGCGCGCTCTCGTAGTACTGCTGCAGCAGGCTGCCGAGCACAGCCTCGTCGGACTCGCCCGTGACGCCCTCCATGACGAAGTGGTCACGACCGGTCATCTGCGTGCCGCGGACGAAGAAGACCTGAACGCAGGCGCGGTCGCCTTCGCGGGCGAGGCCGTAGACGTCGAGCTCTTCCTTCTTCGTGGTCGAGAGCATCTGGCGTTCGACGGTTCGCTCGATGGCCCGGATCTGGTCGCGGAGCATGGCGGCGCGCTCGTAGTCGAGGGACTCGGCGGCCGTATTCATCTGGTCCCCCAGGCGGTCGAGCACGTCGGACGCCTTCCCTTCGAGGAAGAGGATGATCTGGTCGATGACCTCGGTGTATTCCCCGGGCGTGCAGTAGGCCGTACAGGGGGCGATGCAGCGCTTGATGTAGTAGTCGAGGCAGGGACGCGGGTCCGTCCCCGTGATCTCCTTGGTGCAGGAGCGGTAGGGGAAGAGCTTCTTGAGCAGGTCGAGGGTGGCGCGCACGGAACCGGCGCTGGCGTAGGGGCCGAAGTAGCGGGCGCCGTCCTTCTCGATGCGGCGCGTGATGTAAACGCGCGGCCACGGGTTCTGCACGTCGATCTTGAGGTAGGGATAGCGCTTGTCGTCCTTCAGGCGAATGTTGAAGAACGGCTGGTGCCGCTTGATCAGCGTCGCCTCGAGGATGAGCGCCTCACCGGCGTTGGCGCAGACGATGTACTCGAAGTCCTCGATATCGGCGCGCAGGGCGCGGGTCTTCGGTTCGAGGCTGCGGGGCGAGCCGAAGTAGGAGCGCACGCGGTCCTTCAGGCGCGCTGCCTTGCCGACGTAGATGACCTCGCCCTTCTCGTTGCGCATGAGGTAGACGCCGGGCCTCGCGGGGAGCGCCTCAATCTGCTTCTTGAGCCGTTCGGGTAGGGCGGTTGCGACCACGTGGCTAGTGTAGCGCGGCCCTCAGCGGGACAGTTCCGCCAGGGCGTCGGTGGGGGAGAGCGCCGGGACCGGCGAGTCCACGTAGTCACGCACGTTGCGGGTGAGGATGAACTGTGCGTCGCAGGCGCGGGCGGCGGCAACCTGCATCGCATCCTCGAAGTCGGGTATGGGCAACGTCAGGGCGTAGTGGGCATCCTCTGTGCCTGTCTTCGCAACCTCAGTGAACTCCAGGAGCTGGGCGACGGCATCCTTGGCGAAGGCGGCGTCCTGTGGCCGCTCGAGGTTGTAGTAGAAGTTGGAGATGGTGTGCCACGCCACGAGAAGGGTCTCTCCTCGTTCGCGAAGTAGTTGGATGACCTCGCGAGAGGGGCCGACAAAGCTCTCCCGGCCCAGCGCTACGTCGATCAAGACGTCGGTGTCAACGAGCCACCTGGCCACTAATCGAAGGGTCCGTACTTCTTGACCATGCGCTGGTACCTGAGGTCATCAAGATCCTGGTCGGTTAGCGGCGTCTCTGGTTGGGCCTGTCCCCAGAGGCGGGTTCCGAAGGGGAGCGATGTGTCATTCCAGCGAGCAGCGCGCTCCTCCTCGGTCTCGAAGGGAAGATGCTCTGCGATCTCCTCGGGCGTCTTCCCCGCCGCCCAGGACGTGCCTTCCGCCGGGGAGTCCGCCTCCAGCTTGTCGCGGAGGATCTGCTCGATGACAGAAGAGAGAGAGACGCCGCGGGCACGGGCATAGTCCTTCGCCCTGGGGAGCACCTCGGAGTCGATCGTGACCGTCAGCTTCGTCTTGGTCTGCATGGCTGGATTCTCCGCATGATACGTATACGTATTGTAGCAGCACGTATACGTATCATTCACGTTTCGCTCAGTTCCCGGAGCTCCTTCAGCCTGCGCTGCGCGTAGTCGGACTCGAGCTGCCAGCAGACCGCGACTTCCCAGGCGACCGACGCCCGCCGGATGCGGTCGAAGTCCCCCGGAGGCAGGCTGGCTGACTCAGCGTCGGGCAGGGCGCCGAGGTCGAGGAGGGGGGAGTCGATGCGCGCTTCATCCCAGTCCAGCAGGCCAACCCGGTCCCCGTCGATACGGATGTTGGTGGGGGAGGGGTCGCCGTGGATTACCGCCGGCTCGCCCTCGGGGAGCTCCTTCCAGGCGGCGCGGCACAGGGCGGCGTCCTCGGGCGGGAGGAGGGACATGTCGACGTCGCCACCACGGTCGGTCGCGATCAATTCGTGACAGGTGCGGAAGCCGGGGCGCTGGGGCCGCGCCGGCATCAGGCTGTGCAGCCGCCGTAGTTCATCGCCGACGAGCTCGGCGTCTCGTTTGCCCTTGGGCTCCCTGCCCTCGATGAACGACAGAACGACAAGCCCACCGACGCGGCGCTCGCCCGACGCAGTCGCGATCGGAAGGGGGACGGTGAAGCCCTTGTCGTGCAGGGCGCCAAGCAGGTCGAGCTCCCAGTCCAGTGCCTCGCCCGCGCGGTCGTTCTGGCGGGCGACACAGCGCTCACCACGCAGCCGGATGGTCCAGACGCGGTTGCGTAGGCCGCTTACTTCCGCCTCGACGTCGACGGCGCCCCACGGTTCGAGCCTCTGCTGAAGATCGCCAAAGGGCGTCATGGACGGGTTGGCCTCCCGGCACCAGCGTACGGCGTGTGCGCTCGCGAGCCAGCTAACGCCTCCCGCCGGTACAATCGCCGCCGTGGACTACCAACACATCCTGTACGACGTGGCGGACGGCATCGCGACGATCACGCTGAACCGGCCTGAGCGGCTGAACGCGTTCGACAACCTCATGCTGAGCGAGTGGCGGGACGCCATCGAGCGCTCGGACGCGGATCGCGACGTGCGCGTCATCATCCTGACCGGCGCCGGGCGCGGGTTCTGCAGCGGCATGGATGTCGCGCACGAAACCGCGGGGGAGGGCGTGCTGCGCACGGAGGAGAGCGTCGCCGAGCGGCGACACAGCCTCCGCAACAGCGTCCACCACATCCCCCGAGCGCTGGTGCAGCTGGAGAAGCCGTACATCGCGGCGGTCAACGGCGCGGCCGTGGGCGCGGGGATGGACATGGCCTCGATGGCCGACATCCGTTTCGCCAGCGAGCGGGCCCGCTTCGGCATGGGCTATGTGCGTATGGGCCTCATCCCGGGCGACGGCGGCGCCTACACGCTTCCGCGCATCGTGGGCACGGCCAAGGCGCTGGATCTGATCTGGAGCGGTGAGCTGATCGACGCGCAGGAAGCGCTCCGTATCGGGTACGTGAGCGAAGTCTGCCCGCCCGAGGAGCTGCTGGACCGCACGCGCGAGTTCGCCCAGAAGATCGCGCGAGGGCCGGCGACGGCCATCCAGCTCGCGAAGAAGCTCGTCTACCGCTCCGCCAACCTGACCTTCGACGAACACCTCGATTTCGCCCAGATGGCAATGACCCTCGCGCAGTCCACCGAGGACGCGAAGGAGGGCCCCCTCGCCTTCACCGAGAAACGCGAGCCCAACTTCAAGGGCTACTAGCGACAAGGAGAACAACATGCCTCCAGCACCTGGTGACCGCGCCCCGGCGTTCACCCTGATGAACAAGGACCGGGAGGAGGTCACGCTCGACTCGTTCCCCGGCAAGAACATCGTCCTGGCGTTCTATCCGCTCGCCTTCACCGGTGGGTGAACGTCCGAGATGATCGGCTTCCGCACGCACACGGATGCGTTCGCGGAGGCCAACGCCCAGGTTCTGGGCGTGAGCGTCGATTCCTTCGCCGCCGTCGGTGAGTTCCAGGAGAAGCTCGGGCTGGAGTTCCCCCTCGTCTCGGACTTCCCGAGGAACCAGGCGGGGCGCGACTACGAGATCTTCAACGAGGACTTCGGTTTCCATAACCGTGCCACCTTCGTGATCGACAGCGAAGGCATCGTGCGCGATGTCTACCTCGAGCCGCGTGACTTCGAGTCGCACGCGCCGCACGCGCTCGAAGCGCTGCGCGAGATCAACGAGGGCTAGGTTCCCGTGCTCTTTCGCGACTCGCCCGAGCAGGCCGCCTTCCGTGCGGAGATCCGCGACTTCCTCGACGCGGAGCTGCCTGCGGAGATGTGGAACATGCGCAGCGATCGCGAAGAGATGGACGAGGAAGAGGCAG
>VXRS01000181.1 GCA_009838385.1 Dehalococcoidia bacterium
GTCATCTACCACGGCTGGCGCGCCTTCAACGACGACCTGCCCTGGTACACCTGGAGCCACCTGGAGCAGCTGCTCGAACTGGCCCTCGACGAGGTCGAACACCCCTCAGGCTGACCCATGCCGGTGCGTTAACGGGCCATTAATCGCCTGTCCATACGGTCCCAGCGAGTGTTGGCGATCGACCCCCTTCCCTTTCCGTTGGCCGGAGGCGCCGCGTGGCGCTAGCCAGCCCCCCCGACGGCGCCGACCTCGCCCGCGCCCTGCGCAAGCGTCCCTTCCGCCGTCCTGGCGAGAACCTCATCGTCGTTGCCCTCGTACTCTGCGCCGCCGTCTCCATCGCGACGACGTTCGCCATCATCTACGTGCTCTTCTCGGATGCCATCGGCTTCTTCCGCGAGATTTCCTTCTGGCACTTCTTCAATCCCGGACACGAGTGGCAGACCCTCTTCGATCCGCGCAGCTTCGGCGTCTGGGAGCTCGTGCTGGGAACGATCAACGTCACCCTCTGGTCGATGGTCATCGCCCTCCCCCTCGGCCTCGCCGCCGCCGTCTACCTGAGCGAGTACGCCCACGTCCAGACGCGCCGCTTCCTCAAGCCGCTCCTCGAGCTGCTCGCCGGCGTCCCCACCGTCGTCTACGCCTACTTCGCCCTCACCTTCATCTCCGACGACGTGCTCCTGCCGCTCCTGGGCGGGAATGTCTCGTTCTTCAACTCGCTCTCCGCCAGCATCATGCTCGGCCTCATGATCCTTCCGATCATCGCCTCCGTGTCCGAGGACGCCATGGCGAGCGTCCCCCGCGACCTGCGCGAGGCCGCCTACGGCCTCGGCGCCACCCGCCTCGAGGTCGCCTTCCGCGTCGTTTTCCCTGCCGCCATCTCCGGCATCATGGCCGCCATCCTCCTCGCCATCGCCCGCGTCATCGGCGAGACGATGATCGTGGCCGTCGCCGCCGGCTCCACGCCCAACCTCAGCCTCTCGCCCCTCGAGAGCATCCAGACGATGACGGGCTACATGCTCCAGGTGGCCTTGGGCGACGCCGCCCGCGGCACCACCGACTACACCTCCCTCTTCGCCGTTGGCGCCCTCCTCTTCCTTATGACCTTCGTGCTCAACGTAGGAGCCCAGATCGTCGTCCGCCGCTTCCGGGAGGCGTACGAGTAATGAGCGCCGCCGAAACCACAACCACGCCCGCAACCGTCACCCTCCAGGCCGAGGGCAGCGTCGCCCGGCGCCAGGCCTGGTCCCGCACCTCGCGCTGGATCCTCCTCGCCGCCACCCTCCTCGGCCTCGTCGTCCTCCTCATTCTCGGCATCGACAACGCCATCGTCGGCATCCCCTCGCTCGACTGGGACTTCCTCTCCAACTACCCCTCGCGCTTCGCCGAACGGGCCGGTATCCGCTCGAGCATCCTCGGATCCGTCTGGGTGCTCGTCTTCACCGTCATCTTCGCCATCCCCGTGGCCGTGGGCGCCGCCGTCTGGATGGAGGAGTTCGCCCCCCAGAACGCCATCCTCACCACCGTCCGCCTCAACATCGCCAACCTCGCGGGCGTGCCCAGCATCATCTACGGCATCCTCGGCCTGGCCGTCTTCGTGCGGCTCATGGAACTGGGCCCGAGCATTCTCGCCGGCGCGCTCACCCTCGCCCTCATGATCCTGCCGATGACCGTCATCACCTCCGTCGAGGCGATCAACCAGGTCGCCCCCAGCATCCGCGAGGGCTCGCTCGCCCTCGGCGCCACGCGCTGGCAGACCGTCTGGAACCACGTGCTCCCCGGCGCCATGCCCGGCATCCTGACCGGGACCATCCTTGCCGTCGCCCGCGCCGCCGGCGAAACCGCCGCCCTCATCATGATCGGCGCCTTCACCTTCATCGCCTTCGACCCCTCCCTCAGCTTCGGCGGCCTGCTCGACTCGTTCACCACGCTGCCGATCCAGGTCTACAACTGGACCATCCGCCCTCAGCCCGAGTTCCGCGCGAACGCCGCTGCCGGAATCATCGTCCTGATGATCGCCGTCATCGGGCTCAACGCCCTCGCACTCGTGGTCCGCGACCGTCTTCGCCGCAACTGACAGTAGTAGGATGTGAACTCCAGATGTCGATTCGCGTACGTGCCACCAGTCCTACCGATGAGCAGGCGCGTGAGGCCCTGCGCGGCAAGCCCGTCGCCGAGCACAGGCCCTCCGAGAACGTTGCGAAACCGGAGGGCGAACTCGCCTTCTCCATCTCGGATCTGAGCCTCTGGTACAGCGGGAAGCAGGCCCTGACCCGGGTCGGCCTCGATATCCCCCGCAAGAAGGTCACGGCCCTCATCGGGCCCTCCGGCTGTGGCAAGAGCACCCTGATCCGCTGCCTCAACCGCATGAACGACCTCATTCCCGGTGTCACCATCGAGGGCAACGTCACCTACCGGAACGCCGACATCTACGGCTCCGATGTGGACCCCGTCGAGGTCCGCCGCCGTATCGGCATGGTCTTCCAGAAGCCGAACCCGTTCCCCAAGTCCATCTACGACAACGTCGCCTTCGGCGCCCGCGTGAACGGCTTCCGCGGCAACCTCGACGACCTCGTCGAAAGCTCCCTGAAGCGCGCCGCCCTCTGGGACGAGGTGAAGGACGACCTGAAGAAGTCCGGGCTCGCCCTCTCCGGCGGTCAGCAGCAGCGCCTCTGCATCGCCCGCGCCCTCGCCAACAACCCCGACGTCATTCTCATGGACGAGCCCTGCTCCGCCCTCGATCCCATCGCCACCCTCAAGATCGAGGACCTGATGCGGGAGCTGGCCACCGACTACACCATCGTCGTCGTCACCCACAACATGCAGCAGGCCGCGCGCGTCTCCGACTACACCGCCTTCATGCTCACCGACGAGGAAATCACGGGGCAGCTTATCGAGTATGCTCCGACCGAAACGATGTTTACGCAGCCGGCGGATCAGCGCACGGAGGACTACATAAGCGGGCGTTTCGGCTAGAAGGGCGGTGCCCCATGGCCCGAGAGCTCTTCCACAAGGAGCTCACCGACCTCCAGGACGATGTCCTCATCCTCGGCTCCATGGCCGAGAAGGCAGTCGTCGACAGCGTCGAGTCCCTCCGCACCGCGGACTTTGAGTGGTCCCAGCGCATCATCGACGAGGACGCTGCCATCAATAAGAAGCGCTTCGACATCGAGGAGCGCGCCATCTTCGTCATCGCCTCCCAGCAGCCTATGGCTACCGACCTGCGCGCCGTCATGAGCGCCTTCATGATCACCACCGACATCGAGCGCATCGGGGACCACGCCGAGGGCATCGCCCGCATCAACCTGCTCCTCGGCGAAGCCGAGGAGGTGCCCCGCCGCATGGGCTACATCCCTGCCATGGCCGACCGATCCATCGCCATGCTGCGTGACAGCCTCAAGGCCTACGTCGAGCGCAACGTCGACGAAGCCCGCCGCGTCTGCGACGCCGACGACGAGGTCGACCGCCTCCAGGATGCCGTCTACGAGGAGGCCTTCCGCGGCATGATCGAGAACCCCGACATGATCGAGCGCAACACCTACTACCTCTGGACCGCCCACAACCTCGAGCGCATCGCCGACCGCTGCACCAACATCTGCGAGCGCGTCATCTACCTGGTCACCGGGCGCATGGAAGAGATTAACGTCTCGAAGTACTAGCCCACGCCCCGTCCAGGCCCCCGCCCCTGTCGGAATGACGGGCACCAGGCTCCCGCTGTCTGAGCGGTCGGCGTAGGGTTCGGGGCGCGAGGCTCGAGTGAACAGAACGCCGGCACTGCTGACACGCATCACCGATCGGCACCCCTCCCTGCTGTACGCCGACTTCCGGCGCGTCTTCTGGAATGCCTTCTTCGCGTCGGCAGCGTTCTGGACCTTGCTGCTCGCCCGCGGCTGGCTCGTGCATGAGCTCACCGGGAAGGGCTTCTGGGTCGGCGCGGTCACATTCGCCGGCATGATCCCGCTGGCTCTCTCCGGGCCGATCGGCGGCGCCCTCGCCGACCGGGTCGACCGGCGGCTGATGGCTATCGCGGCCGACGCGGTCGGCATCCTCGCGGCCGGCGGCCTGGCCGCGCTTACCCTCGCCGGAGTCATCGAGGCATGGCATGTGCTGCTCTTCGCGAGCATCGACGGGGTAGGGCGGTCCTTCGGCATGCCCGCCGAGCAGGCGATCGTCCCGAATGTCGTCCGCGAGGAGCACCTGCTCAACGCCGTCGCGCTCTCCGGCATCACCCGCCACGGTTCTCGCATCGCCGGGCCGCTCCTCGGAGGCGCGCTGCTCACCACCCTCGGCGCGGGCTCGGTCTTCGTGTTGTCCGGAGTATTCCTCGCGCTCGCCCTCCAACAGCTCGTGCTGCTCGAATACCGCAGCGCGCCGTTCCCGGGCGGTATCCGGAACGCTGTTGCCATTGGCCCCGTGTTGCGCGATGTGCGTGAAGGCTTCTTCTACGTTGCGAGCGAGCCGCGCCTGATCGTCGTGCTCGTGCTCGTCGGCCTCCACTGCGGGGCGACGATGGCGTTCGACTCGATGATGCCTTCGCTTGCGACGTCCGTTGGCGGGGGCGACGTCACCTACAGCAGCATCATCGTCGGCATCGGAGCAGGCGCGATCGTCGGGACGCTCATCATCTCGATGATCCGGAGCGAGCCGGCGCTGGGACGGGTGTTCTTCCTTGTTGGCATCGGGAGCGGTGTCTCGCTGTTCGTGATCGGCATTGCCGCCACGCCCCACATCGCCGTCACCGGCGGTGTCCTCGCCGGGGCCACCCAGGCGAGCTTCATGGCCGTATCGGTGGTGTTCGTGCAGCGCGTCACGCCCGACGAATTCCGTGCCCGGGTGATGTCCCTGTACATCATGCTCGCCGCCGGACTGATGGCTTCCGTGAACTATGGATTCGGGTGGCTCTCGGACGAAACCGGCGTACGCCCCCTGCTGATCGTGGCTGGCGCGCTCTGGTGCGTCGGCTTCGCCGCCGCCGCCATGCTGCTGCCCGAGGTCCGCTCGCTTGTCCGCAGGGGGAACTTCCGCGAGACCCTGGCGGTGGACGCGACCGACGCCGGCTTGCGCGCCACGTCGAAGTAGGAGCGAGCAGGCCGCGTTGCCCGTGCGGGCGCGCTGGCTGATACTGAACGAGCCCGCCGTATGGCGGGCTATCCGTCTGCGAGCCGCGGCGCGACCGCGGGCAGCGACCAGAGAGAACCAACAGGCATGGCGAAGAAAGTCCGCGCAGTCCTCACGCTCCAGATTGAGGCCGGGAAGGCGAATCCCGCGCCCCCCATCGGCCCCGCGCTCGGCCAGCACGGCGCCAACATCATGGAGTTCTGCAAGGAGTACAACTCCCGCACGCAGTCCCAGGCCGGGAACATCATCCCCGCCCAGCTCACCATCTTCGAGGACCGCTCCTTCAGCTTCGTCCTCAAGACGCCCCCCGCCGCCGACCTCCTGCGCAAGGCCGCGGGCGTCGAGAAGGGCGCCGGCGCCTCCAAGATCGAGAAGGCCGGCGCCGTCACCTCAGCCGACATCCGCCGCATCGCCGAGACGAAGATGCCCGACCTCAACGCCAACGACATCGAAGGCGCGATGAACATCATCGCCGGGACCGCCCGCAGCATGGGCATCGACGTCGAAGACTAGCCCGGAGACCGGAGAACCCCCATGAAGCGTGGCAAGCGGTTCACAACCGCCACCGAGAAGATCAAGAGCGACGAGAAGTACTCCCCCGAGGAGGCCATCGGCCTCGTCAGGGAGACCGCCACTGCGAAGTTCGACGAGACCATCGAGATGCACATCCTCACGGGCCTCGACCCGCGCCATGCCGAGCAGCAGATCCGGGGCAGCACCGTCCTCCCCCACGGTCTCGGCAAGGAGGTGCGCATCGCCGTCTTCACCGAGGGCGAGCCCGCCCGCGAGGCCCAGGTAGCGGGAGCCGACATCGTCGGCGGCGATGACCTCATCCAGCAGGTCCAGGACGGCTTCACGGACTTCGACACTGCAATCGCCACCCGCGAGATGATGGGCAAGGTCGGCCGCCTCGGCCGCATCCTCGGCCCCCGCGGTCTCATGCCCAACCCTCGCGCCGGCACGGTCGTCGCCCCCGAGGACATCGCCCGCACGGTCACCGAGGCGAAGCGTGGCCGCGTCGAGTTCCGCCTCGACCGGCTTGCCAACATCCACGTGCCCCTCGGCAAGGCCTCATTCGAGGCCGACAAGCTGCAGGACAACATGGCCACCTTCATCGAGGCCATCAACGAAGCCCGCCCCGACGTGAAGGGCGCCTTCATCCGCTCGGTCACCATCACCAGCACCATGGGCCCCGCCATCCCCGTCGACGTGAACCAGGCGATGGCCCTCAAGCCCGCCTGAGCGACACGCGCCCGCCGACCCCCTCATCCGGCTCCCCTGGGAGCCGGATGTGAGTTAACGGCCGTTCCCCCAACCGCTACCATTCCCCCTGACAGCAGGAGGTCCGCCATGCCTCGACTCGACGACAGCGGAGCCGGCTTTGCCGGCGTCTACAGCCAGCACCGCGAGCTCTGGGAGGCCTTCCAGGTGCAGTGGGGCACCCTCTGGGAGTACGGCTCCCTCGAGCCCCGCATTCGCGACCTCATCCGCATCAAGTCCGCCACCCTTCACGACTGCGACTTCTGAGCGCCCGCTCGCACTGCTGCGGCGCAGCAGGACGGCATGGACGAAGGCATGATCGCGGCCATCCACGACCCCGAAGCCTCGGACCTCGAACCCCGCGTGAAGCTCGCCATGATGTTCGTCGAGCGCTGGGTGCGCGACGACGCCCGCTCCATCGACGACGGCTTCTTCGCCGATCTCCGCGAGCACTTCAGCGAGCGCGAGCTGCTCGAGCTGGCCATTACGACCGGCACGGTCGAGCTCTCCCACAAGTTCAACACCGCCTTCGGCGTCATCCCCCGCCACGAGGGCGATACCTACGAGGTCGGCACGCCCAGCGCCCCGCAGTACATGCGCGACCACCTCGCCTCGCTCGGCATCGAGCCACCCCGCGCGACGGCGGATCGCTGACGTGCCACCGGCGGCGACGGTCCCCGAGCTGCTCGCCGCCGGCGCCGCCGATGCGATCGCCGTGCAAGGCGCGGGCGGTCGCGACGCCACGTTCGCCGACCTTCGTGCCACCGTCGACGCCCTCGGCGGTCAGCTGCGCGGCGCCGGGGTCTCCGCCAACGAACGCGCCGCCCTCGTGCTCCCAAACGGTCCCGGCATGGCCGCCGCCTTCCTCGCCGCCGCCACCGCCGGAACCGCCGCCCCCCTCAACCCCCGCTACCGCGAGGAGGAGCTGACGCTCTCCTTCGAGGAGCTCGGCGTCCGCGTCGTCGTGGCTCCCCCCGGCGCGGAGGAGATATCCGCCCTCCCCGGCGTCCGCCGCCTCGACCTCCAGGGTGACGGCCTCGACCTCACCCTCACCGAGAACGGCGAGCCCGTCCCCACCGCCCCCGGCC
>VXRS01000033.1 GCA_009838385.1 Dehalococcoidia bacterium
CCCTCCACGGTGAGGGGGGCCCCCCTGGGGGCCCGGCTCCGGAGGGGGGCGGGGGTAGATGGGGCCGGGCAGGACGCGGTCGCGACTAACGGGCGCATCCACGAGGCGCTGCTTGAGATCCTGAGGACGGGAGAACACGCAGGCTAGGCGCCGGCGACGACCTTGAGGGCGCGCACGCGGCCGGGCTCGTCGACCTCGCCGACGCCGACGAAGGAGCCATCGGCGCCGTAGAGGCGCGCGAGGGTGGCGGGGCGGAGGAAGCCGCCTCGCGTCCAGGCGAGCTGGCCGCTGCGGAGCTGCTCCGCGTGGCTGGCGGTGAGGATGGCGGCCGCGCTTTCGGCGACGCCTTCGTCCGCGGGACGCACGACCTCGTCGAGCTTGCCCGATCCGGCGAAGGCGCCGAGCGCCTCGACGGGCACCGCATCACGAACGTCGAAGGGGCCGCTGCCAGTGCGCCGCAGGCTGGCGAGGTGGGCGCCGCAGCCGATGGCGCGACCGATGTCTCGGGCGAGGCTGCGGACGTACATGCCCGGGCCACAGTGCACATCGACGCGCAGCCGGTCGGGGGCGGTGCGCTCGAGGCCGAGGGAGGTCACGCGCACGGGGCGGGGCCGCAGCTCGGGCGTCTCGCCTTCGCGGGCGAGCGCGTACGCGCGCCGGCCCTCGACCTTGACGGCGCTGTAGGCGGGCGGCGTCTGCATGATCTCGCCGGTGAAGCGGCGCGCGATGGCATCGAGGTCGAGGTCGCCCTCAGGCACCTCGCCACTGGTTGTGGGCTTGCCTTCGGCGTCGTCGGTGTCGGTCTCCTGGCCAAGGGCAATCTCGCCCTCGTAGGCCTTCTCGCTCGCCATCATGTACTCGACGAGGCGGGTTGCCCGCCCGAGGCAGAGCACGAGCAGCCCCGTCGCCATCGGGTCGAGGGCGCCGGTGTGGCCGATGCGCCGCTGGCCGGTCAGGCGTCGCGAGCGGGCGACGACGTCGTGGCTGGTCCAGCCGGGCTCCTTGTCGATCAGGAGTACGCCGGTGAGCCCGGAATCGCCCTTGCGGCGACGGCTCATGACTCGGGGTCGGGTCCGCGGTCGCGGGCGAGGTCGGCGATGGTGGAGGCGAGGCGGGCGCCGCGCTCGATGGAGGGGTCGAACCGGAAGGTGAGGGAGGGCGTGCGACGCATGCGCAGGCGGCGGCGCAGCTCGCGTTCGAGGTAGGAGGCGGCGCTCTGAAGGCCGGCCAGGGCCTCGTCGCGCTCCTCAGCGGTGCCGAGGTGGGAGACAAAGACGGCCGCCGTCCGGAGGTCGCCGCTGACCTCAACCTCCGTAATGCTCAGAAGCGCGCCTTCGAGACGCGGATCCTTGAGGTCGCGCTGGACGAGGTCGCTGATCTCCTCGCGGAGCAGCTCACTGACACGGCTCGTGCGCCGGCTCATGGCGATTCCACCCGGGCCGCGCTAGTTCACGCGCTGCTGGTGGTAGAACTCCAGCACATCGCCCTCTTCGAAGGCATCGAAGCGTTCGAGGACGATGCCGCACTCGAAGCCCTGCTGCACCTCGCGCACATCGTCCTGGAAGCGGCGCAGGCCACCGCAGCTCGTGTCGGCGACCTCTTCGCCGTTGCGAAGGACGCGAACGCGGTCACCGCGAAGAAGCGTGCCGTCGGTGACGTAGGAGCCGGCAATCTGGCCGACGCGGCTGGAGCGGAAGAGCTGCCGAACCTCGGCGGTGCCGTCGACAACGCGCTCGTAGACGGGTTCGTAGAGGCCCTCAAGGGCCTGCTCGACGCTCTCAAGGAGCTGGTAGATGACCTCGTAGGAGCGAATCTCGACGCCGTTAATCTCGGCCTGGCTCGCGGCGGACGGCTCGGTACGCACGTTGAAGGCCAGAATGATCGCGCCCGAGGCTCCGGCGAGCATGACATCGGACTCGCTGACCGGACCGGTCGAGGTGTGGATGACCTTGACCTTCACCTCGCCGGTGCCGAGCACCTGGAGGGAGCTCCGGATGGCCTCGGCGCTGCCGCGCACGTCGGTCTTGAGGATGAGCAGCAGCTCCTTGACGTTGCCGGCGCTGACCTCGTGGAAGAGGGTGTCGAGGGTGACGTGGCCGCTGCGGACCCCGGACGCGCCCTCGGCTTCGCGGCGGGTTTGCTCGACGATGCGGCGGGCGGCGCGCTCGTTCTCGACCACCTCGATGACGTCACCGGCGGCGGGGACGTCCTCAAGCCCCATGATGCGCACGGGGCGTGCGGGGCCGGCCTCCTTGAGGCGCTCGCCACGCTCGTCGAACATCGCCTTCACCTTGCCGCTGATGAGGCCGCTGACAAGGGCATCGCCCTGTCGCAGGGTGCCGTTGCGGACGAGGATGGTGGCGAGGGGTCCGCGCCGGGAATCGAGCTCGGCTTCGATGACCGTCCCCATCGCAAGGCGGTCGGGGTTGGCCTTGAGCTCCTGGATCTCCGAGACCAGGTCGATTGACTCGAGCAGGTCGCCGAGCCCGGCGCCGGTGGTGGCGGAGACCGGTACGGCAAGGACATCGCCGCCGTAGTCCTCGACGACGACGCTCTGCTCGGTGAGCTGCTGCTTGACACGGTCGGCGTCGGCGGCGGGGAGGTCGGTCTTGTTGATGGCGATGATCATGGGCACGTCGGCGGCGCGGACGTGGTCGATCGCCTCGATGGTCTGGGGCATCACGCCGTCGTCGGCGGCGACGACCACGACGGCGACGTCGGTGATCTGGGCGCCGCGGGCGCGCATGGCGGTGAAGGCCGCGTGGCCCGGAGTGTCGATGAAGGTGATGGGGTTGCCGCCGCGTTCGATCTGGTAGGCGCCGATGTGCTGGGTGATGCCACCCGCCTCGCCGGCGACGACGTTCGTCTCGCGGATGGCGTCGAGCAGGCTCGTCTTGCCGTGATCGACATGGCCGAGGATGGTCACGACCGGCGGACGGGGAGCGCCTGCTTCTTCGCCCTCCTCAGCCTCTTCATCCTCGCGGACGGCGGTGGCGACGGCGGCGGCGGCGGCCTCCGGGGAAGGCGCGATTCCCAGCTCGGACGAGACGATGGCGGCGGTCTCATAGTCAATCGTGTCGTTCATGGCAGCCATGACGCCGTGCGTCATGAGCCGCTTGATCGCCTCAATGGGGGAGATGCCGAGGCGGTCGCTGAGCCCCTTGACGGTGATCGCCTCGGGGAGGGTGACGGTGCGCGGACCGGACGACTGTCGGGCTGTCATGCTTCCTCCGCGCCTGTGTCGGGAATGGTCTCGAAGTACCGCCGCAGGCCCTCGATATCGCCGGAATTCGGTGATATTCGCAGGGCCTTGCCTATGGTAGCGCCTCCAAGGGCGCGCTCCCAACAGGAACGGCTGCGGCAGAGGTACGCGCCCCTTCCGGCAAGGCGTTCGCCGGGCGATTCGACGGCGACGGCGCCCTCGGGGGAGCGCACGAGGCGCACGAGGCTCCGTTTGCCGGCGACTTCGCGGCAGGCGATGCAGGTGCGCTGCGGCTCACGACGGGCGACTGCCATGGCGGGCCTCAGTGGATCCGGCCGGAGTAGTCGATGTCGTCTTCGAACTCGTCCTCTTCTTCGACGCGGGGTCCACGCCGGCGGCGGCGCTTGGGCTGGTCCTCCTCCTCGCGAGCGGGAAGCACGTCTTCGGCGAAGCGGATGGCGGTGGGGCGTTCCTCGGGCACCACGAGCGTCGGCACCTGGTACTCCTCGCCCTCCTCGTCGTCGAACTCCTCCTCGCCGTAGTCCTCGGCCTCGCGCGTCTCCTCGTCGGGAATCTCCATCTCGGCGAGAGCGGCAGGGAAGGCGAGGTCCTCCTCGGCGCTTGCGACGGCGGCGGCAGGCTCCTCGGCGACGGCAGGGGTGGCGACGGGCACGGCGGCGGCGGGACGCGGCACCTCGATCTCGATCGGGGGCAGCGGCTCGTCGGGAAGCTGGAGGATATCGAGGTCCGGCTCGGTGCCGGGCGGGAAGGCGTCGAAGGCGGCGGGCGCCTCGGTGATGGTCGCCCCTTCCGTCTCGCGCTCGGTCCCCGTCTGGCTGCGGATGCTGATGCGGTAGCCGGAGAGCTTGGCGGCGAGGCGCGCGTTCTGCCCCTCCTTGCCGATGGCCAGGGAGAGCATCGAGTCCGGAACGACGATGACGGCCTCGCGAGAGTCCTCGTCGAGCTGGACATCGACGACCTGTGCCGGGCTGAGCGCGTTGGTCACGAAGTTCACCGGATCGGGATCCCACTTGATGATGTCGACGCGTTCGCCACCAAGCTCGTTGACCACGTTCTGGATGCGGGAGCCGCGCATGCCGACGCAGGCGCCGATGGGGTCGACGCTGGCGGCACGTCCGTGAACGGCAACCTTGCTGCGGTGGCCGCCCTCGCGGGCGATGGCCTTGACCTCGACGCGGCCCTGGGCGATCTCGGGCACCTCGACCTCGAGGAGGCGGCGGAGCAGGAGGCGGTGGCCGCGGCTGACAATGACCTGCGGGCCCTTGATCTCGTCGTTCACCTCGAGCAGGAGCACCTTGACGCGCTGGCCGGCGCGGAGGTGCTCGTTGCGGACCATTTCGCTGCCGGGCAGAAGAGCCTCGGTGCCGCGGCCGATCTCGACGGTGGCCTGGCGCGACTCGACACGCTGCACGGTGGCGAGCAGGACCTCGCCCTGTTTATCCGCGTACTCCTCGTAGATGGCGCCGCGCTCAGCTTCGCGGAGGCGCTGGAGGACGACCTGCTTGGCCGTCTGGGCGGCAATGCGGCCCGCATTTTCGGGCGGCTTCACCTCGAACTCGAGGACATCGTCGATGCGAGCGTCGGGCTTGTAGCGGCTGGCTTCCTCAAGGTCCATCTCGAGGTTCGTATCCTCGACCTTGCGGACGACAGTCTTCTGAATGAAGGCGCTGATGTCGCCCGTTTCGCCGGAGATGCGGACATGTACCTCCGGGCCTTCCTCGCCATCGCGGCGGTAGGCGGAGGCAAGCGCGGCCTCAACGGCCTGGAAGATTACCTCGCGGGCGAGGTTCTTCTCCGCGGCCAGCTGGCTGATCGCAAGCAGAAAATCGTTCTTCATGTTTGTTCAACAAAAAAGGCGGGCAATGCGCCCACCTCTCCCAAGGGATTGGCCTTCATCACTATAGCAGACGTGCGGTTAGCGGGCTCCCGAGCCGGTGCGCGGCGGCCGGGAGACGCGGGCGTGCAGACCGCCCACTTCGCGGATGCGCCGGTCGGCCAGAGCGATCGCCTCGGCAAGTGGCGTGCCGCCGCTCTCACGGGCGCGCTCAAGCAACTCCAGGACGGTCGCTTCGATGCCATCGACGCGGCGGTTGGCGCGCTCCAGGCGGTACTCGTGGCCGACCTCTTCGGCGAGGTTGATGACGCCGCCGGCATTCACGATGAAGTCGGGGACGTAGAGGATGTCGCGGGCCGCGAGGTCGGCGGCGAGCTCGTCTTCGGCGAGCTGGTTGTTGGCGCTGCCGACGATGGCCGCGCACCGCAGGTCGGGGATGGTCTCGGGGTTGAGAGCGCCGCCGAGGGCGCAGGGCGCGAAGACGTCGCACTCGGTTGCGTGGATGGTGTCGGGGCCGGCGATGTCGGCCCCTATCTCGTGGGCGAGGGCCTTCAACGCTTTCTGGTTGACATCGGCGATGGTGAGGTGGGCGCCGCCCGCGGCGAGGAGCCTCGCGAAGGCGCCTCCGACCTTGCCGACACCCTGGATGGCGACATGCCGGCCGGAGAGGTCGGTGGAGCCCCAGAGGAAGCGGGCCGTGCCGTGCATGGCGGCCATCAGCCCGCGGGCGGTGACGGGGGAGGGGTCGCCAGAGCCACCGGTGTCGGAGGACGCGCCGGTGACGTATCCGGTCTCGCGGGCGATCACCTCCATGTCCGCGATGGTCGTCCCCACATCCTCGGCGGTGACGTAGGCGCCGCCGAGCGAGTCGACGGCGCGGCCGTAGGCTCGCAGCAAGCGCTCGGACTTGGAGGTGCGGGGATCGCCGATGATGACGCCCTTCCCGCCGCCGTGGTCGAGCCCGGCGGCGGCGTTCTTGCGGGTCATGGCGCGGGAGAGGCGGAGTGCATCGGCGAGGGCATCTTCCTCGCAGTCGTACGGGTAGAACCGCGTGCCTCCGAGGGCCGGCCCGAGCACGGTAGAGTGCACGGCGATGATCGCCTTCAGGCCCGACTCGGCATCCTGGGCGAAGAGGATGCGCTCGTGACCGTCCTGCTCGACGGCTCCGAATACCTGCATGGCCTCGATGGTAGCGCAGCGATGGTCAAGCCGCGTGCGTCCCGGAAGGGCAGGTAAAGGGTATGTCGATCGAGGCGATTGCGGCGGAGATCGAGCGGGAGCTGCGAGCACAGGGCAACGCTCGAGTGGGGCGCGGCCAGCAGGCCGACCGGGAGAAGCACATCCCCGATCCCCCCGGGCCGGCGATCAAGCTGGAGTACCTTGGAGTTCGGGTGCCCGTCGTTCGCAGCACGACGAAGGCGGCGCTCCGGGCGCGGCCGGTCACGGACCGCCGCGAGCTGGTCGCGCTGGCCGAGCGCCTGTGGGACGCGGGCGTCTACGACCTGCGGCTGGCGGCTATCGATGCACTCCGGGTACACATCAAGCTGCTCGAAGCCGGGGACCTTCCGACGCTGGAGCGGTTCGTCCGCGAGGCGCAGACGTGGGCGCTGCTCGACACCCTTTCGATCAGCGTGCTCGGGCCGCTGATCGAGCGCTACCCGGAGTTGGTCGCGACGCTGGACCGCTGGGCGGAGGACGAGGACTTCTGGGTGCGGCGCCAGGCGATGCTGGCCCTGCTGCCCGCGCTGAGGCGGGGCGGCGGCGACTTCGAACGCTTCGCGGGCTACGCCGACGCCATGCTGGATGAGCGCGAGTTCTTCATCCGCAAGGTGATCGGATGGGTCCTGCGCGAGGTCAGCAAGAAGCGCCCGGAGCTGGTGGTCGAGTGGCTGGCGCCGCGCACCGGGCGCGCCTCGGGCGTGACCTTCCGGGAGACGGTCAAATACCTGCCGCCGGACGACAAGGCCCGGCTGACCGCGGCCTTCCAGGAGGGGCGCCCGGCCTAGCGGTCAGTTGGCCTCGGTGGCGGTCTCGAGGAAGGGCCTGGCGTTCGTGGCGATGCCGCGGTGCTCGGGCTTCTGCAGGAGCGGGTCGCGGGCGAGGATGCGGCGGGCCATGTCGCGCGCATCCGTCAGCAGGTCGCGGTCGGTGACGCGGGCGACGCGGAGCATGCCGTTGCCGCCGCTCTGGGCCATGCCCCAGGCCTCGCCCTCGCCGCGCATCTCCAGGTCGACCTCGGCGAGCTCGAAGCCATCGGTCGTGCGTTCCATAGCGCGGAGGCGGTTCTGCGCGTCCGGGTTGGGGTCCTCGTCGCTGCTGAAGAGGAGGCAGTAGCCCTGGCGGTCGGAGCGCCCGACGCGACCGCGGAACTGGTGGAGCTGGCTGAGGCCGAA
>VXRS01000146.1 GCA_009838385.1 Dehalococcoidia bacterium
CCCGTCCAGACCCTCAACGGCGAGAACGTCGACTGGCACGTCCTCCGCGAGATCGACGAGTCACGCGACATGTACGCCCTCTGCCGCTGCGGCCGCTCCAACGACAAGCCCTATTGCGATGGCTCCCACGCCACCTCCGAGTGGCCCGAGGCCGAGACCGCCGACCGCCGTCCCATGGCCGATCGCGCCAGCCGCATCGAGGGCGCCGCCGGCGTCATGCTCGACGACGAGTCCGTTTGCATCGGCGCCGGCTTCTGCGGCACGAAGACGACGAACGCCTGGGACCTCATCGACGAAGAAGGCGACGAGGCCCGCGAGCGCGTCACGGCCATGGTGGGCCGCTGCCCCACCGGCCGCCTCGCCATCATCCCCGCGGGCGAGGAAGGGCTCGTCGAGCCCGCCCTCGGCGCCGAGATCGCGGTCGTCCCGGGCGGCCCCCTCTGGGTACGGGGCGGCGTCAATGTCGAGAGCGCCGACGGCAGCCCCTGGGAGGTCCAGAACCGCCGCACGCTCTGTCGCTGCGGGGCATCCAACAACAAGCCCTTCTGCGACGGCGCCCACAGCGACCTGCACTTCGACGAGCGCTAGTCCGGAGCTTCCACCGCGCCTAGAGAGTGTACGAACGGGAAAGCCGTCGTTGCTGCCCGGTAGAAGCGGTCGTCGGCCGTCCAGTACTCGCACCCGAGCGCTTCCGCCAGCGCGAGGTAGTGAGCGTCGTAGGCTGCGCCCTGGCGGAGCTCGCTGGCCATCTCGAGGGCGCGTGTATGCAGAAGCAGCGGCTCGCCAAAGTCGAAATCGGCGAAGAGGTCCTCGGCGAGGGCCGCAGCTTCACGGCCAGCCAGTTCGCCTCGCAGCACGCGTCGGTGAAGGGCGTTCGTTACCTCGAACCGGAACAGTTGCGGGGCCGCGAGCTGCCGCTCTCGCGATCCCAGGTCGCAAGCCGCGCGTGTGCCCGCGGGGAGTCCTCTTCTCGCACCAACCACTTGACCGCCACACTCGCGTCAACGACGACGTAGCCGCTCAAGGGCGAGGCTTCCTGGTGGCGTCCAGTTGGGCGTCGCGGATCTCACGGGCCTCCCTGATGAATTCGACCGAGTCTCCGGGTAGCACGCGGTCCCCGAAGTACTTCTGGCGGAGCGCCGCGAAGTGCTCAGCACGCGAGAACCGCGCGCCCTCCTCGGGAATGCCGCCCTCCTCATCCTCTTCCAGTTCCTTTTCGATCGCGGTCTGGCAGTACTCGCGCATGCTGATGCCCTTGAGCGCCGCGACCGCCTTCAGCCGGCGTTGCAGGGGCGCGTCAAGGTCCAGGGTGAGCCGCTTCTTCTCAACTGACTTCGCCATGGCATTCCTCCGCAGACCCCTTCGGCTTCGTACAGATTTGCGGAAATACAGAAATACGTCAAGACACCGCCACGACAGGAGCGCCGAGGCTAGGGGCTGCCTGAAGCGGCTGCTAGCCCAGCAGCCGCTTCATCGTCGCGCCGATCTCCGCCGGTGAGTCCGACACGACCGCGCCCGCTGCGCGCAACGCCGCCTTCTTGTTCTCGGCCTTGCCGTCCTCGCCCGAGATGATCGCGCCCGCGTGACCCATCCGCCGCCCTGGAGGCGCCGTCGCCCCCGCGATGAACGCCACCACCGGCTTGCGGACGTGCTCCTTGATGTACGCCGCCGCGTCCTGCTCGGCGCTCCCGCCGATCTCCCCCACCATCACGATCGCGTCCGTGTCCGGGTCCTCGTTGAGCAGCCGGATCGCCTCGCGCTGGGGCGTCCCGATGATCGGGTCGCCGCCCACGCCGATGCAGGTGCTCTGCCCGAGTCCTTCGGCCGTCAGCTGCGCCACTACCTCGTACACCAGCGTCCCCGAGCGGCTCACTACGCCCACGCGTCCCGGAAGGAACACGTCGCCCGGCATGATGCCCACGCGCGTCTGCGTGCCCGGCGTGATCACGCCCGGGCAGTTCGGCCCTATCAGCATCGTCGGGCCCTCCTTCAGCGCCTGCTTCACGCGCACCATGTCCATCACGGGGATGCCCTCCGTGATGCAGACTGCCAGCGGCACTGCCGAGGACGCCGCCTCCAGGATCGCGTCCGCCGCGAACGGGGCCGGCACGAAGATGATGCTTACGTTGGCGCCCGTCTCCCGCACCGCCGCGTCCACCGTCGGGAAGATCGGAACCCCGTCCTGCTCCTCGCCGCCGCGCCGCGGGTGCACTGCCGCCACCACGTTCGTCCCGTAGGCGATCGACCGGCGCATGTGGTTCGCGCCCTCCGTGCCGATCCCCTGAACCATCAGTCGCGTGTTCTCGTCGAGAAGGACGCTCATCGAAGCTCCCGCGCGCGTCGCGCCGCCGAAATACGCCCGCGCGCTCCCTCGGCGATCGCGGGCCTCCGCATTCTAGCCGCGCCGCCCGATGGCGCTAGCGGCAAGCGCCCTCCGGCCTTCAGCCGCCGCCACTGCTACGATTACGCACCGACCACCGACTACCAACCACCGACCACCCGGAGGCTCCCCCATGGCCATGGCTCTCGACGGCATCAAGGTCCTCGACCTCTCCCGCCTCGCTCCCGGTCCCTACTGCTCGATGCTCCTTGCCGACTTCGGCGCCGACGTTACCCTCGTCGAGGCCGTTCCCGGCGTGAACGCCAAGCTCGCGGGGCCCGCCGCCGATCCCGAGGCCGCGAAGCGCGCTGCCGCCTATAACGCCCTCGGCCGCGGCAAGCGCTCCATCGCCCTCAACCTCAAGGACGAGGCCGCCCGCGACATCTTCTACGAGCTCGTCAAGGGCGCCGATGTCGTCCTCGAGGGCTTCCGGCCCGGCGTCGTGAACCGCCTTGGCGTCGACTACGAGACCCTCGCCGCCATCAATCCCCGCATCGTCTACTGCTCCCTCTCCGGCTTCGGCCAGACCGGTCCCTACAGCAACCTCGTCGGCCACGACATCAACTACATCTCCATCGGCGGCGCCCTCGGCGTCATCGGCCGCCCCGGCGCCGCCCCCGCCATCCCCGTCAACCTGCTCGCTGACTTTGCCGGCGGCGGTCTCATGGCCGCCTTCGCCATCTGCGCCGCCCTCCTCGCCCGCGAGCACACCGGCCGCGGCCAGACCGTCGATATCGCCATGAGCGACGGCGTCCTCTCCCTCATGACCAGTGCCATGACCGGCTTCTTCTCGACGGGCACGCCCCTCCGTCCAGGCGAGGGCTTCCTCACCGGCGCCCGCCCCTGGTACGACACCTACCAGTGCGGCGACGGCCGCTGGTTCTCTATCGGCAGCATCGAACCCCACTTTTACGAGGCGCTCTGTCGCGTCCTCGGCGCCGACGAGTTCCTCGGCAGGCAGCACGACGAGTCCGCCTGGCCCGCCATGCGCGAGCGCTTCGAGACCGTCTTCGCCACGAAAACCGCCGACGAGTGGATGGCGATCATGTCCGAACACGACATCTGCGCCGCCCCCGTCCTTGAGCAGGAGAACATCGTCACCGACCCCCACAACGTCGCCCGCGACATGATCGTGACCGTCGACACGCCCGCCGGACCGGTCCAGCAGGTCGGCGTCGGCCCGAAGCTCGGCGACACCCCCGGACGCGTCGAGCGGGGCGCGCCCCTCAACGGCGAACACACCGACGAGGTGCTTGCCTCCATCGGGTACGATGCCGAGCGCATCGCCGCCCTCCGTGCTGAGGGCGTCATCGGCTAGCGCCCGCGCAAGCGAGGCGCAGCCGCCAAGGAGCACCCCATGGAATACCGCGTCGTCGCCACCGACATCGAATTCGCCGAAGGTCCGCTTGAGCTGCCCGGGGGCGACATCCTCTACACCGAGATACGGGCCGGAACGCTCACCCGTGTCTCGCCCGATGGTTCCCGCAAGGAGACCTTCGCGACTACCGGCGGCGGCCCAAACGGCGCGGCCATCGGCCCGGACGGAGCCATCTACGTCACCCAGAACGGCGGCTTCCAGTGGTCCGAGAGCCGCACCTCGAGCGGCCAGCGCATGATCTCGCCCGGCCCCCGCCCCGAGGACGGTGGCTACATCGGCGGCCAGATCCAGCGCGTCAGCGCCGACGGCTCCGAGGTCACGACCGTCTACTCCGAGTGCGACGGCGAGCCCCTGAAGGGCCCCAACGACCTCGTCTTCGACCGCGAGGGCAACTTCTACTTCACCGACCACGGGAAGCGCTACGGCCGCCAGCGCGACATCACCGGCGTCTTCTACGCCTCCCCGAAAGGCGACTTCATCCGCGAGATCATCTTCCCCCTCGAGGCCCCGAACGGCATCGGCCTCAGCCCCGACGAGCGCACGCTTTACGTGGCTGAGACCCCCACCGGCCGCGTCTGGGCCTTCGACATCACCGCCCCCGGCGAGATCGGCGAACGCCACGTCGTCGCCACTGTCCCCGGCGCCTCGCCCCGCAACCACGCCATGTGCGACTCCATGTGCGTCGATGGCGACGGCAACATCCTTGTCGCCACCATCATCAACGGCGGCATCACCTCCATCTCCCCCGACGGCGCCAACGTCTGGCACGAGCCACTCCCCGACCGCGTCACCACCAACGCCTGCTTCGCCGGCCCCGATCTGCGCACGCTCTACGTGACCATGGGCAGCATGGGCCAGCTCGTCGCCTTCGATGACTGGCCCGTGGCCGGTCACCGGCTCAACTTCCAGGCCGAGCCGAGCCCCGCGTGATCGTCACCGGCGGCGCAACCCTCGCTGTCTGTGCCGTCGGCCTCGCCCTGCTGCGGCTGACCGTCGCGGCCCCGCAGCACTGCCCGGAGATCACGCCCGAGTTGCTTGCGGTCTCCGCCTCCGCCTCCGCCGAGTGGATCGAGATCGCCCAGTTCCCCGACGGCCGCTACGTCTACGAATACAACGCCGACACCGACTCCTTCCCCGACGACTACAACGTCGTCCGCCATGCCGGCGTCACCATGTCGCTCTACCAGGCCGCCGCCCTCGGCGACCTCGCCCGCATCCCCGCGGCCGACCTCGGCACGGCCTGGATGCAGGCCAACCTCATCGAGCACGATGACTGGGTCGCCCTCCGCAACCCCAATACCGGCCGCGTGAAGCTCGGGGCCAGCTCCCTCATGCTCGCCGGCCTCACCCAGCGCCGCCTCGCCACCGGCGACCCGCACTACGACGACCTCATGAAGCAGCTCGCCCGCTTCCTCGTTGTGATGCAGCTGCCCGACGGCGCCATGCTCAACTTCTGGGATCCCGGCCTCCAGGCCCCCGACCCATCCGTCCGCTCCCGCTACGCCACCGGCGAGGCGCTCTGGGCGCTCGCCCAGATGCACCGCCACTTCCCCGGCGAGGGCTGGGACGAGCCCTCCTGGCGCATCGCCGACTACCTCGCACTCCACCGCGACGAAGTCGAGGAGCTCGACTTCCCGCCCTGGCCCGACCAGTGGGCCGCCTACAGCCTCTCCGAGATGGCCGACTGGCCCCTGAAGGAGCACCACATCGAGTACGCCCGTGCCCTCGCCGAGCGTTTCGGCTTCCTCATCCGTGTCGAATCCCAGCGCACCGGCGGCTTCATCAACGAGCCGTTCCACGGAAGGCTCACGCGCGCCGCCGGCCTCGGGACCTGGGTCGAGGGCCTCACCTCGATGTGGCGCCTCGCCCGTACCGATGAGCGCCTCGCCGATCTCGAACCGGAGCTCGCCGAGCGCGCCATCTGCGGCGCGGGCATCCTTGCGAGCCGCCAGGTCACCTTTCGGGAGAGCGCTGCCTGGCCCAACCCCGACCTCGCCGCCGGCGCCTGGTTCCGCGACGGCATCACGCGCATGGACGACCAGCAGCACGCCCTCTCCGGCCTCGCCCTCACAGAGGCTATCCTTGCCCGCCAGGAGGACACCCCATGAGCGGCCTCGGGATCACCATCCTCCTCATCTTCGCCTCCATAAACCCGCCCGCGGTCCTCGCGACCGTGAACAGGGCGGAGAAGGGTCGCCTTCAGCTGGTGCCGGCGGCCGTCGCCTTCCTCGCGGGGGCCGCCCTCCTCCTCGCCGCCACCTTCGCTGCCGAGGCCTTCCTCGATGCTCTCCAGCTCGAACCCGAGACCTTCCGCATCTCCGCCGGCATCGTCATGGCCGTCACCGGAGTCGCCTTCATCCTCTTCGGCCCCTTCTCCTATCCCATGGAGCAGGACTGGAAGAGCGGCCTCTTCCCCCTCGCCTTCCCCCTCCTCGCCAGCCCCGCCGCCTTCGCCGCCGTCCTCACCCGGTCCGCCGACAAGGGCGAACCGCAGGTGGTGCTCGCAAGCCTGATCGTTGTGGCCGCCGTTGCCGTGGGTGTGGCACTCGTCTCGGGACGCAACTCGCCCATCCCCGGCGTCCTCGCGCGCCTCATCGGCGCCGTCCTCATCTTCCGCGCCGTGGGACTCATCATCGACGGGATCCGCTCCGTCTAGCTCCGGGGAAGGAGGAGCCCGTGCCCGACCTCGACCAGTCCGCCCTCCAGCGCGCGCTCGACGAGATCGAGCTCCGCAACCTCTACTTCCGCTATGCCCGCGGCGTCGACCGCCTCGACCCCGAGCTGCTGCGCTCGTGCTTCCACGAGGACGCGTACATCACCACGCGCAACCGCGAGGTCCGCGACGACTTCGTCAAGAACGTCATGGTCGGACTCTCCCGCTTCAAGATGACCCAGCACGTCACCACCAACGTCTGGGTCGAAATCGACGGCGACACGGCGAAGGGCGAGGCCTACGCCCAGGCCAACCACCGCGCCCCCGGTGAGAACGGCGAGCCCGACACCGACTACCGCTGGGGCGGCCGCTACGTCGACCGCTTTGAGCGCCGCGACGGCGTCTGGAAGTTCTCCGACCGCGTCGTCATCCACGACATGGACCGCGTTGTGAAGGTCACCGAGGTCTGGGATCCCCCCGGCCTCGGCTTCACAGAGGGCTCTCACTCCACCGACGACATCGTCTACAGGGAATGGGGGAAGGAATCGCCCCCAGGAGGCACATCGTGACGTTCGAAGACCTCACCAGCCCCTACGACATCCCCTCTGGCGGCATCTTCCACTTCGCCATGGCCGTCCCCGACCTGCCTGCGGCGATGGACATGCTTGGCCCTGCCCTCAACGTCGACTGGACCTCGATCTGGTCTATGACCCGGAAGATGAACACCCCCGAAGGACCTACCACCGACGAGATGCAGGCCGTCTACACCCGCCAGGGTCCGCCCTACGTCGAGCTGGTGAGCGGCTACGGGAGCGGTTTCTTCGCCGCCGACGAAGGCCCCCGCCTCCATCACGTCGGCTACATCGTCGAAGATGTTCGCGCCGAGGCTGAGCGCCTGCAGGCGCTCGGCATGACCATCTGGGACCTCGGACCCGGCTCCGCCTTCGTCACCAACGACGTCGGCATGACCTTCGAGGTCATGGGACCGGGCATCCGCCAGACCCTCGACGAGTGGTTC
>VXRS01000077.1 GCA_009838385.1 Dehalococcoidia bacterium
AGGAGCGGTCGAAGGCGGGGTTGATGCGGCGGATGCTGTCCTCGTAGGCGGTGAGCGCTTCCTCGGCGTCCATCTGGAGGACGGGGTGGTCGGGGGCGACGTAGTTGGAGAGGTAGACGATGTGATTGCCGCCGTACCGTTCCGCACCGACGAGGTTGGTGTGCTCGACGCAGGCGACAAAGGGGAGGTCGTCGGCGATGGAGAGCCAGTAGACGTCGCTGAGGGGGCGGTCGAGGGCGAGGACGAGGCAGGAGGCCCACTGGTAGCGGACACGGTCGAGGATCTCGACGTACGAGGCGGGGAGGTCGGGGGCGATGCGCTTGGTGATGATGTTGGGGGTGGTCATGAGGACCTGGTCGAACTCGTGGAAGGCGCCGTCCGCGCGAATACCCGTGACGGCGCCGAGCTCGGTCACGACCGACTCGACGGGTGTGCTGAGGTAGATGCGACCGCCGGCCTCGCGGATGTGGTCGGCGAGGGCGAAGTAGTAGGAGCGGAAGGAGCCGCGGGGGTAGCCGAGGGTCTCCTTCGCGCCGAGGCGTCCCTCACGGGAGCCGAAGCGAAGGCGGATCTTCCAGTGGAGCCAAGCCATGCCGATCTCGTCGGCGTGCTCGGCGAACTTGCCCCGGAGGAGGGGACCCCAGAAGGCGTCGAAGGCCTGCTTGCCGACGGCGCGCTCCATCCAGGCGCGGGCGGTGACGTCCTCGTAGACGCGCCAGTCGGCCTGGCGCTTCAGCCAGAGGCTGGCGAGCCCCAGGCGGATGCGGCTGGCGAAGCTGACGGCGTCGAAGCGGAGGAGGTCGAGGGGGGTCACGAAGGGGTAGACGCGGCCCTTCACGAAGTGGCCGTTGTGGGGCTCGATCCACTCCAGGCGGTCGCCCAGCCCGAGTTCGTCGAAGTAGCGAACGACGGTCGTGTCGTTCGTGAAGATGTGGTGGTAGAAGCACTCGATGGGCTCGCCACCGACTTCGAAGGTGACGACCTGTCCGCCGGGTTCATCGCGCCCTTCGAAGATGGTGACCTCGTGGCCGAGCTCCTGGAGGCGGCGGGCGGCGGCGAGGCCCGCGACGCCGGCGCCGACGATGCCGGCCCTCACGAGGTCACCGGGCTGCGCTCTTCGACGGGCACGGTCGTGCGGCGGCCAAGGCGGGCGATGGGGCCCCCGAAGGTCCAGACCAGGCTCAGGCCGACGCGGGTGGCGGGGGCGACGACGACGGCGTGCGCGACGATGGCGTAGGCGGCGGCGAGGCCGCCGGCGAGGCCCGCATTCACCAGGACAAGCTTGGCGGCCCACTCGAAGGGGCCGGCGCCGCCGAAGAAGGTGGGGATGATGATGGCGAGGTTAGCGGCGGCGAGGAGGAGGACGTAGTGGGCGAAGCCGAGATCGATGTCGAAGGCGAGGCCGACGATGGCGTAGGCGCCGGCCTCGACGGTCCAGCCGAGGAGGCTGAAGACAGCGACGAGGGCGAAGCTGCGCCAGTCGTGGACCGAACGAAGGGCGCCGATGACCGAGTTGACGTGGGGGCGCAGCCGTTCGGCGAGCCGCCGGGGGAGGCGGGCGAGGAAGAAGTCGGCGAGCCGGTGGGCGCGCTCTTCGCGCAGGGTGAGCCAGTAGAAGACGACGAGGGCGACGGAGAAGAGCGCCGAGGCGGCGATGGCGATGGCCTGCAGGCGGCTGTCGCCGAGGCCGGTGACAGCTCCGGCGGTGAGGAGCATGAGGACGAGCACGCAGCCATCGAAGAGGCGCTCCACGGCGATAGCGCCGAGCGTACCCATGGTGGAGACGCGCTCGCGTTCGCCAAGGACGTAGGCGCGGATGAGCTCGCCGGCGCGGGCGGGGAGGAGGTTGTTCGCCATGTAGCCGATGATCGAGTACGAGAAGAGGCGCCTCGCACTGATGGAGACCACAGGGCGCATGAGCACGGACCAGCGATAGCAGCGGAGCCAGAAAGAGGCGAAGAGCACGACGACGGCGGGGGCGAGGTACCAGTAGGTGGCGCCCTCGAAGGCATCGGCTATCTCGCCAAGGTCCGTCGCGAGCACGAAGAGCGCGATGAGCGACGTGCCGATCGCCACAGCAACCCAGAAGCGGATTGAGCGGAACACAGCTGATCAGCGCTCCCCGGCCTCGCCGCTGTCGAAGAGACGCACCCTCCCGGCCCCACCTTCCACGATCCAGAGCTTACCACCGGGCGTCTCCACGATTCCGTAGGGGGAACGGAGGGGCTCGTCCTCGGGATCGATGACGGTGAGGAGAACGCCCGTGTCGCTGTAGATACGCACCTGGCCGAGGGACGGCAGAGAGAGGGCGATGCGGCCATCGCGGAGCACGCGCAGATAGGGCTTATCGAGGTGGTCGACACCTCCCCAGCCGGACACGGGGAACTCGCGCAGGAAGGCGCCAAACGGATCGAGGACCTGAACGCGCGCGTTCCACATGTCGGCGATGACGACCTCGCCGTTGGGGGCGATGTCGATGCCGACGGGCTCGCTGAACTCGGCGGAGCCGCTGCCCCGGCCGAGGGTGTCTCCAGAGAAGGGAGCGCCGATCTCACGGATGTACTCCCCCTCGGAGGTGTAGATCACGATGCGGTTGTGGCCCGTATCGGTGACCCAGAGGTTGCCGGAAGCGTCGATGGCGATGTCGCGCGGGCCGAAGAGGGTGTAGGGGCCGGGCGGCTCACCACCGCCGGGGGGCGGTTCGCCGAAGCTCAGAGTGAGAGCGCTAAGCTCGGCATCGAAGGCGAGCACTCGCCAGCCGAAGGTATCGGCCACGAAGACGGCGCCGTCCTGCCCTACGGCCAGGCCCCAGGGCCTGGCGTCATTGAAGAACCTCGCGCGGATGTCGATGGATGCGAGGAGAATTCCGCCTCCGTCGAAGCGTTGCAGGATGCCGGTTGCCCTGTCGATGACGTAGAGGCTGCCGTCGGGACCGGCCTCGACATCGACGGGAGCCGAGAACTGGCCGGGGCGAGCGCCGCGTCCTCCGAACATCGGGCGACCCGCGTCATCGACGCCGGGCTGGGCCGGTTCGAGGGTCTGAGTCGCAAGCTGACCGGTTCCCCGGTCGAAATCGAGGGGGAAGTAGGCAATCCCCTCAACCCGCCCAGGCTCAACGCGAGGATCGTGGTCGCGCCAGTAGGAGAAGGCATCTTTCGCCCAGGTTCCCTTGAAGATGCCGCTACCGATCTGGCGCCAGGCCTCGCCTTCGAAGGGCCCTGCCGTCAGAGCGCTCTTGTAGGTCTCGGGGAACCACCAGCGGTGCGGGTAGCGGGTCGGGGGGGCGAAGGCCGTGACACCGCGGGAGACGAGGTCCTGCGAGACGATGGCAGCGTTGGTGGCGTTGACGAGGACCACGTCGAACTCTCCTTGCGGGAGCCCCGCCTCCATGTCGCTGAAGACGACGTTGTCGTAGTCGCGCAGGTACCAGACCCAGGGCCAGGCGAAGGACGTGCGGGAGTCGATGGCGATCCGCAGATCGGCGCCCTTTCCCGTGGCCTCGGCGAGGGCATCGATTTCATCGGCCATGCGGGTGATCTCGGGGGAGCTCTGGGTGTAGATGAGCATGTCCTTGGGGACATCGCCACGCTCAAAGGTGACCTCGATCATGGTGCGAACGGAGAAGAAGGCCAGCGAGACGACGACGATGAGGGCGACGAGCATGGGCAGTGTGCGCCACCCGAGTCTCGAGACGACAAAGCCGGTCGTGACGATGGTGATCAGGAGCGCCACGGCGCCCCAGGTGACGCGCACGGCGAGCGGGGGTCCCCAGTCGAGGACGAAGACGACCAGGGTGAGGGCGGCGGTCGAGAGGGTGAACGCGATCGTGAGCAGCGCGCGGGCATCGAGCGGAGGGGCACGCCAGTGTTCCCAGGCGCGCTGGATGGTCCAGGCGGCGATAAGGGCGGCGGGGACGGCGAGGTGCGTGTTGAGCCACGGCATCTTCTCGCCGGCGAAGGAGAGGGCGGCGAAGAGGGTGAGGAACCAGAACACGAGGAATCGCGCGAAGGGGGAGCCTTTCAGAAGGGCCCAGACCCCGCCTGCGAGCGCCAGCAGGAGGGGGAGGAACTCGTAAGCGGGCATGACCATCAGGTAGTAGAACCAGGGCTGCATCCCGCGGCGGTAATCGTGCTGGGCCTGCCAGTGATCGATGGAGCCCCAGAGACCGGTGCAGAACCCGTCGAGGTTCGTCCAGAGACTGGTGACGAGTGTCAGGTAGATGAAGACGGCGACCCCCGCGGCGATCAACCAGGTACGCGGACGCCAGAGGAGGCCGGCGACGGCTGCGATCGCGCAGGTGACGGCGAAGCCGGTCGCCAGCGCGGCGATGTCACGCGTGGAGGCGGCGGCGCAGATCTCGGGAAAGTCGAGCGGGCCGGACGAGAAGGCCTCAAGGAGGGGCTTGGCGAAGGGGACGAGGAAGGGAAGGGTGAGCGTGCCGGCAAGCACGACCAGATCCCCGGCCCGAGGGAGCCGACGCCACGCGCCGGCTTCGCGGAGGAGGGGCCAGAGGGCGGCGACAATCCAGGCGAAGGGGTAGAGCGCGGCGGCCCGGAAGAAGCGAGCCCAGGTTACCCCGGCGCCTGACTCCTCCGTGGGCTGCCGGGTAAGGTCGAGTGCCAGCTGGCCGTTCAGGTAGAGGAGGAGGAACGCGACGAAGAGGAAGGCGGCTTCCTTGGTGGCGAATGCAAGGGAGAGGGCGACCGCGAAGATGATGAGCCAGCGCGTTCGGCCGTCGTGGAGGTATTTCCACATGGCCGCCACCAGGACGAGCAGGAAGAGGGCCAGAAAGATATCCATGCGCAGGAAGCGGCTGTAGTAGACGAGCGTGGGGGAGAAGGCGAGGAAGGTGACCGCCGCGAACACGCCGGTCGAACCGAGCCAGCGCCTGAGCGCGAAGGGGGCAGCAACGACGGCCATGCCGAAGAGAGCGGGCGAGATGCGGGCGGTGTAGTCGGTGGCGGTGAAAACGATGAAGGTGAAGCCCTGCACCAGGTAGAGCAGGGGGCCATGGAAGACGGGGCTGTGGGTGTAGGAGCCCTGGGCGAAATCCCAGGCCCACTTGGCGTGGATGCTCTCGTCGTGGTGGAGGGCTCGGGCGCCGAGATCCCAGAAGCGCAGGGCGAAGGCGGCCGCGAAGACGAGGACGTACGCGACCAGCAGCCAGTCCACGTCGATGCGGCGGGCCAGCAGGCGGTCGAAGGCATTCCCCCCGGTGGCTGGGCCGGGACCGGAGGTCATGGCGCCCTCACGTAGACGGCCACGAGCTCCAGCCGCTGATTGAGACTGTTCCGCTCGGCGAACCAGTGGACGAACGCAAGGAAGCCATCCGGGGCGTCGAGCGCGCGTTCAAGCACCCAGCGACCGTCGAGGGCAACGAACCCCTCGGGCGGGGGAGCATCGGCGGGCCAGACGACAACTCCGGCCCCGACCGGCACCTTGCTCGCGAGCACGAGGGTACCCGAGTCGCGGAAGGGCCAGGTAAGCGCTTCGCGGTAGCGTTCGTGGACGACGATGGAACCCCCAGAGGTGTTCGCCGAGAGGGCGATATCGCGGATGGCGCGCGCGGACGAGGGACTTGTCGGCTCGGGGAGAGGCTCACCGGCGGCGCTCAGGGCAATGCCACTCGAGCCTGCCAGCAGCAGAACGCCTCCGATCGCGACAGGGGCCAGGACCGTGAGCGGCCATGACTCGCGATAGGTCGCCAATAGGCCGAGGGCCGTGACGGCGCCGATACCGGCCACGACGAGAAGCGCGCGTTCAAACGCGCCGCCGACGTGTCCCTGTAGGGCCCAGTCGCTGAGGACGAAGCAGGCGATGGCCGCGAGGGCGAGGGCGAGGAGCAGGAGCCAGCTCTCCCGGCGCCAGGTCATCGCCACCAGCCGGCTTGCCAGGCGGGCAAGGGCAGGGCCCAGGAGCAGGCAGGAGGCGAAGGTGGCGGCGGCAAGGGAGAAGGGTGAGTGCGTAGGCAGGGCCACAAGGAACCAGACCATGGCGATCCCAGCCACACCGAGCGAGAGAGTCTCCATTGGGGTGGGTGATCGGCGCTCGTCGCGGAGCCGGACGGCCAGCCAGCCGACAGCGACGGCGCCGCCGACGAGGAGGGGCAGCCCGTAGAGGGCGGCGAGCTCGGCGACGGAGAGGGTCGACCAGGGCTCGTCGAAGCCGGCGGCAATGAGCGAGAAGGCCGCAATGCGGAGCCCGTCGGCATCGACGCCGAACTGGAGACTCGTCAGGAGCAGGCCCAGAGCCGTTCCGGCGGCTCCCCAGAGGAGAGCCCCGCGGGTGGGGCGGTGGCGGTGCAGGGCAGCGCTCACCGTCGCCGCGAGGACGACGGTGAGGGACAGCGGTCCGGCGGTCGCTACGAGGAACGCAATGGGCAGCCAGCTCCACGGTGGTGGCCGGCCGGCGACGAGGGCGACGACGAGCCAGAGGGCAATAGCGGCATCCCAGGCAGCGGCTGTGGCGGTCACCCCGAGGGCGATGCGGGCGGGGTCGAGAGCGAGGAGCAGGAGGGCGAGAAGGGCGCCGCCTTCGCCGAGCTGCCGCCGGAGCATGAAGAGCGCCAGGGGGATGGTGAGGGCGCCGGCAAGGGCGAGTGCTCGCGCGGGTTGCTCGGACTCGGTCCAGCCCAGGGTGAGGGCGGTCACGGCCTGGTAGAGGGTGGGAACGTAGCGGTCGTCTTCGACGCCGATGCGCGCCTGCCAGGCGCCGGAGAGATGCGCAAGCTCAGCACCGCCGACGGGCGCTCTCCAGACCAGCCCGACGCGCAGGAGGATGAAGAGCGCCACGATGAGTACCCAGGCGATGGCTGCGACGGAGACGGTGGGGAGGCGGGGAGGAGCGGGCGGGGAGGTCATCGCGTCGGCACCTCCTCAAGCGTGGGCGCGCGGTACACCCTCACCTCACCCTCGGAGAAGACGGTATCGAGGAACGTCTCGAACGCGGGGATGAGGCCGCCCCGGTAGCGCTCCCGCTCCTCGCGCCCGGCGACGACGTAGGTAGCCCCAAGCTCCTCGAGCGCGCGGAACACTTCCTCCGGGCCCGAGGCGGTGTAGACGGCGTCGACGAGGTCACGGCGGCGGTCCACCTCGGGGCCGACCTCCTTTCCGCGCCAGGTGCGCTCGTGGCCGGGCCAGCCTACGGGCACCTGCAGGCCGGTGCGGAAGCCCACGCGACCGAACGACCCATAGCCGCCCGGGTCTTCGAGGAGGGCCTGGCCCTCGTCGCCCGTTCTCCAGACGCGTCCGGACGCCTCGACGACGACGGCGTCGGGCTCGACGTTCTCGGCGAGCCACTCGATAAGGGCGTACTCGTCGGGGTGATAGAAGTCGACGAAGTGGAGGCCGTCGAGGCTGA
>VXRS01000035.1:0-3805 GCA_009838385.1 Dehalococcoidia bacterium
CCACATCCTCGGCCCCTTGCCCCCGCTCCTAGCAGGGCAGGACATCCCCGCCCTCGACCTCGCCCCTCAGCCCAGAGAGTCGTAGACGGCCCGCATCAGGCGAGGCGCCCGGGGGTCGTCCTGGTCAAGCGTGTTCGTCCACATCTGGTTCATCGCGTAGCCGAACCCGAGACCCGCGTCCGGGTCGCAGAACCCCATCGATCCCCCCATCCCCGCGTGCCCGAAGGCGTTGTCGCCCCGCGGGTCGGGGAGCCCCGGCACCGGCATCATGTAACCGAGCGTCCGCCGCACGGGCGTCTGCAGGATGATGTCCCGGCCCTGCGTTTGTTCCGTTCCCGCCCGCCGGATCCCAGCTTCGCTCAGGAGGCGGTGGCCCTGCCACTCGCCCCCGTTCCCCAGCGTCCCGTAGATAGTCGCCAGTGCGCGGGCGTTCGAGTGCCCGTTCGACCCCGGCTGCTCGGAACCCCGGTAGGCGCGGCTGTTCCGGCCCTTGTTCGGCCCCCGCGGCGCGATGTTGAACGATCGCGCCGCCAGCGACTTCGGGTCGAGCAACGCCGCCGCTGCCAGGCTCGGCAGCTCCTCCGCGGCAACCTGCGCCAGGTGCAGGTCCGAGACGCGATGGTCTTCCTCGGGGCCGAACCCGAGCAGGAAGTCCACCCCCAGAGGTCCTGCGATCTCTTCCCGGATGAACGTCCCCACGGACCGCCCGTCCACCCGCCGGATCACCTCGCCCACGAGCCACCCGAAGGTCGCCGCGTGGTAGCCCTGCTTCTCGCCCGGCTCCCAGAGCGGCGCCTGCCGCGACAGCGCCCCGGCCATAATGTCCCACTCCAGCTCCGCCCCCATGGGCAGCTCCTCGTCGATCGCTGGCAGCCCCGCCTGGTGCGTGAGCAGGTAGCGAAGTGGCAGTGTCTCCTTGCCCGCCTGCGCGAACTCCGGCCAGACGTCCGCCACCGGCGCCTCGAAGTCGATCAGGCCCCGGTCCGCCAGCATGTGCGCCGCCAGCGCGACCACGCCCTTCGTCGAGGAGTAGATGAGCACGACCGTATCGCGCTCCCACGGCTGCGTGCGCTCCCGGTCCACATGGCCGGCCCACAGGTCGACCACGAGCTCCCCGTGCAGCGCCACGGCCACCGACGCGCCCATGTCGCCCGATTCCGCGAAGTTGCGGGCGAACGCCTCGCGCACGCCCTCGAAGCGCGGGTCGCACACGCCCTCGATGGCCGGGACCGGCGCCTCGCTCACAGCGTCTCGCTGAACGCCGTGGCGATGTGCCCCTCGGCTTCCAGCCGGGCGCACTCCTCGTCGCTCATGCCCAGCAGCTCGCGGTACACGTAGTCGTTGTCCTGCCCGAACGCGACCGGCGGACGCCGGATGCCGCCCTCCGACTCGGGGAAGTCGTAGACCGGGCGCGGGTAGCGGTACACGCCGATGTCGTCCTGCAGCTCCTGCGGGATGTAGAGGTTCCGCGCCTGCACGTGCGGGTCGTCGAGCACGCGCGAGGCCTCCAGCACCGGCGCCGCCGCCACGCCCGCCGCCTGCAGCCGCGCGAACAGATCCTCGTCCTCGAAGCCAGCCGTCCATTCCGCCAGCTTCTCGTCGAGCAGGTCCTGCGCCGCTGCCCGGCCCGCCGCCGTCGCGAGTTCCGGCGCCTGCGCCCACTCGGGATCGCCCATCACCGTCCGCAGCGCCTCCCACGTGGGGTTGCTGGTCACCGTGATCGCGATCCAGCGGTCGTCGCCCGTGTCCGCGCTGCCCGGCGAGAGGCACGGGTAGACGCCCGACGGCGCCTGCCCGTCCGCCGCGTAGATCGAGCGGTTCCCGATAGCGTTCTCGACCTCGCCCGTCAGGCTGTAGTTCATGTACGCCTGCGCGAACATCGCCGCCGCGTTCTCCGCCTGGGCCATCTCGATGAACTGACCCTTGCCCGTGTTATTCCGGTGCCAGATCGCCATCATGATCGCCAGCGCAATCTGCGTCGCCGCGATGTAGTCCGCCGCGAAGATGCCGCTGTTCGAGTTCGGGTCGAGACCCTCGTAGCCGCGCAGGATCTGGTGGCCCATCGTCCCTTCCAGGTGGGCGCCCATCGTGCGCGCGCTTGCGTACTCGCCCGTGACGCCGTAGCCCGGCGCCCGCAGAAAGATGATGTCGTCCCGCTGCTCCCGCAGCCACTCGTACGAGATGCCCAGCTTCTCCATCGTGCCCACGGCGCTGTTCTCCAGCACCGCGTCCGACATCGCCGCCAGCCGCCCCAGGATCTCCTTGCCCTCGGGCTGCCGGATGTCCAGCGTGAAGCTGCGCTTGTTCCGGTAGAGGCTCACGAACATCGGGTGGTAGTTCCACGGACTCTCGCCCGGGTCGCTGTTGGGCAGCCCCGTGATCCAGCCTGCCCCCGCCTGCGTCATCGCCGCCGGGATGCGCGGCCCCGGCACGGCTCGCGTGTTCGGCTGCCACACGAACTGGTTCTCCTGCTTCAGCACCTCCGCGCCCAGGTCGGCCAGCAGCACGGTCGAGAACGTGCCCGCCCACACGCCGCCCAGGTCCAGGATGCGGATCCCTTCGAGCGGTTGGTTCGCCATCAGCGCACCTCCGCCACGCCGGCCGAGGCCAGCTCGTTGATCGCTCCGGCGTCGTAGCCGGCCTCCCCCAGCACCTCCGCGGTGTGCTCGCCCAGCAGCGGCGCCGGACGCCGCAGCTCCCACGGCGTCTCCGACATCAGGAAGGGGCGCCCCGGGATCTCCACCTGCCCGAGTTCCTCGTGCTCCGCCATCTCCCAGAACCCGCGAGCGCGGAAGTTGGGGTCATCGAATACCTCGTCGATCGTGAACAGCGGCCCGCAGAGGAAACGCACCTTGCGCGCCGCCTCCCAGATCTCCCGCTTCGTGTGCTCCAGCAGCCACACGTAGAAGAACGCGTTGAACTCTTCGATCGCCTCCGGGTTCATCTGGATGGCCGGGTCGTCCCACTTCGGGTCGTCCATCCAGTCCGGATGGCCGAGGAACTCTCGGGCGTTCACGAACCGCGCCCCACCGCCCTGCAAGTCCACCCAGCCGTCCTGGCAGGGGAACACGCCGTTGAGCATGCCGACCGCCGCTCCTGGCGACCGCAGCGACTTCCGCCCTGAGTACTGGTACCCCATCACCGTCGCGTGCCGCCGGTCGACGCCCACCAGATGGCTGTCCGCGATCGAGAAGTCGACGTGCTGGCCCACGCCCTGGTAGCGGCCCGCCATCAGCGCGCCCATCAACGCCGTCGCCGCCGCCGAGCCCGACTGCACCAGCGCCGCCGTGCCGTACATCTTCACCGGCTCCCGCTCCAGCAGCCCCGTAGAGAACATCTCCCCGGCGAAGGCGTAGAGCACCAGGTCCGAGCCTTTGTAGTCGCGGTACGGGCTCACCTGCCCGAAGTTCGTGATTGACACCAGCGGTACGTTCGCCCGCCGTTCGTGGATCGCGTCGAAGCCTATCCCGAGGTCGTCCATGACCCCCGGCCGGAAGCTCTCCACCACGAGGTCGGCGTTCTCCAGCAGCCGCCAGAACGCCTCCTGGCCGCGCTCGTCTTTCAGGTCGAGCACGACCGACCGCTTGTTGGTGTTGAAGTAGAAGAACGTTCCGCTCTTCTCCGGGTGCGGCTCCCCGCCCTTGTAGGGACCCAGCCGCCGGGAGGGGTCGCCCCCGGGGCGCTCGATCTTGATCACGTCGGCCCCAAAATCCGCGAACAGCTTCGTCGCGTAGGGGCCTGCGATGTGCTGTGTCAGGTCCAGCACCCGCACATCGTTCAGGGGACCGGTCATAGCCGTCTCCGT
>VXRS01000035.1:3905-5598 GCA_009838385.1 Dehalococcoidia bacterium
TTCACGTACGGCGCGATCTTCGCGAACTGCTCCGCGAGCAGGTCGGCCGGCATGGTCACGTAGCCGACTTCCGGCACGATCGCGTCCACGTTCTCAAGGACGAACTGGATGAACCCGGCCAGCTCCGGGCGCTCGCTCAGCAGGCTGGAGCGGGTGTAGATGAAGAGCGGCCGCGAGAGCGGCGTGTACTCGCCCGAGAGAGCGGCCTCGAAACTCGGGGCCACGCAGCCGTTCCCGCCGTCGACCGACACCGCCTGGAGGCTCTGGCCGGCCTCCAGGAAGTAGGCGAAGCCGAAGTAGCCAATGGCGTTCCTGTCGCGGCCGATGCCCAGGGTGAGGATGTTGTCGTCCTCGGACGGCGTGCCGTCGCCACGGTGGGTCGAGCCCTCGAACTCCTCGATGATGGCCTCATTGAAGTAGTCGAAGGTGCCCGAGTCGGCGCCGGGGTAGTAGGCGATGATGTCGTCGTCCGGCCACTCGGCGCGGAGGTCGCTCCACTTCTTGGCGCCGTCGGCGCGGAACGCCTGGTTCAGTTCCGCCACCGTCATGCAGTGGGCGAAGTCGTTATCCGGATGGATCATGACAGTGAGAGCGTCGATGGCCACCTGTATCTCGACGATGTCATCGATCCCGCTCTCGGCGCAGGCCTCGCGCTCCGAGTCCTTGATGGGACGGGAAGCGTCGCTGATCTGGGTCTCGCCGCGGCAGAACTTCTCGAAGCCGCCGCCGGTGCCGGAGAAGGCCACGTTCACCCGAACGTCGGAGACGTACCCGAACTCCTCCGCCATCGCTTCGGCGATGGGGAACACCGTCGAGGAGCCGTCGATGCGAATCTCGCCGGAGAGGTCCTCGTAGGGGTTCTCGTCGTCAGTGTCCGCTGGCTCTTCGCCGCTGTCCGCAGCCGCCTCGGTTGCAGCGGTCTGAGAAGCGTCGCCTTCGTCACCGCCGCCGCACGCGACCGTGACGAGCGCGAACGCCGCCAGGCCGGTGATGAGGAGCAGCAGCCATCGCCGCTGCGCCGGGTTGAGGATGTTTTTCTGGAAGGTCACGGAAGTAGTGATGCCCCCTGAGTGATTTGCCGAACCGATCGGGGCCCGGCTCTCGTCGCGAGGGACGCTAGCCCTTGGGGCTTAAGTGGGCGTTAACACAGCCGTCCCGCCCGCCATTTGCGGGTCAGGGCGTACGATCGCCCCTGCGTTCTTATGGCTATCAACGTCGCCGCACTGCTCCTCGGCCTCTTCGCAGGTTCGATTCCCTTCTCCTGGCTCCTCGCTCGCTATCGCTACGGGGTCGACCTGCGCACCATCGGCGATCGCCACGTCGGCTCCGGCAACCTCCTCCAGGTCGGCGGCATCTACGCCGTTCTCGCCGCCACCATCCTCGATCTGCTCAAGGGCGCCATCGCGATCACCATCGTCATCGCCATCACCAGCGACGAGTGGGTCGTGCTCACCGCGGGCGTCCTCGTCGTCATCGGTCACGTCTTCCCTCCATGGCTCTCCTTCAAGGGCGGTCGCGGAGCCGCCCCCGCCATCGGTGTCGCCTGGGCCCTCTTTCCCCTGGCCGGCCTTGCCATGCTTGGCGTCGGACTCGTCGCTCTCCTCGCGACCCGGCGAACCGTCCCCGCCATCGCCGCCGCCGTCATCGCCCTCGTCGTCGTCGCCTACTTCGTCGACGGCGACCTCAGCCGCCT
>VXRS01000035.1:5698-7342 GCA_009838385.1 Dehalococcoidia bacterium
GGAAGACCTGCTCGTCCCGGTTCGCCGACCCGAACCACAGCACCGCCTCTTCCCCCGGCTCGATCCGGGCGTCCCCCACCACCGTCGCCGCCTTCGCCCGCCGCGACATGTACTGCGCCGGCGCGCTGTAGCGCAGCACCTCCTCGATCGCGTTCGGCGCCAGAGATGGGTCCGAGCGCAGCAGCTCCAGTTGCTCCGCGTGCTCGAGAAGCGCGAGCACCGTGTTCCCGATGAGATCGCGCGTCGTCTCGTTCCCCGCCACCAGCAGCAGGATGAGCAGGTGGATCAGCTCGTCGGGCGTCAGCCGCGACCCCTCCACCTCTGCCCGCACCAGCCCACTGATGAGGTCGTCCCGTGGCTCCTGCCGCCGCGTCGCGATCAGCTCCGTGAAGTACGACCGCAGGGCCGGAAACGCGCGCCCTCCCAGCGGGTAGCGCCCCGGCCCCCGTCCCCGCGTCTCGATCGCGATGATCGCCTCGTCCGACCACTGCTTGAACTTCGCCCGGTCGCTGCTCGGCACCCCCAGGATCTCCGCGATCACGATCACCGGCAGGGGATGGCTGAACGCTTCCACCAGGTCGAAGCGCCCGTCGGCGGGCACGGCGTCGAGCAACTCATCCGCGATCTCCCGGATGCGCGGCCCCAGTTGCTCGACTGTCTTCGGCGTGAACGCCTCCGCCACCAGCGACCGCAGCCGCGTGTGCTCGGGCGGGTCGCTGTTCAGCAGCCCAACCGTCCGCGGCAGCCGTTCGCCCGTCTCCGGGTCGAGGTCGTACTGCCCCGCTCGGGGCTCCATCGTCCAGTGGTCGTGGTCCCGCGAGATCTCGACGCACTGGTCATGCCGGAACACGAACCAGACCCCGTGCCCCCGCCCGAACTGCACCGCCACCCGCTCGTTGATACGCCCCACCTCTTCGCTCCACGCCCCGCTCCGGGCCGTGTCGACCCGCAGCGGACTGTGCTCCCGCCCCCACGCGTAGAAGTCGTATGGGTTCGCGAGGAACGGGTCGTCCTCGCCCCAGGGCGCCTCCGAAGGGATGAACGTCTGCGCCATGCCGCCCTCCGACGCGATTCTAGTCCCGCCAGCTAGCTCCGATCGGGCGCCGGTCGCCCCTTGATCGCCTCGATCTCGACAATCCGCTCCTTGAAGCGCCAGAGTCCGTCCTCGCAACGATGCACGGTGTCCCGGTAGCGCCCGAACACGAGCACGTACGGTTCCTCCGTCTCGTCCTCGTCCAACCGCGTGAAGAAGCTCTCGACCTTCGCCGTGTCACCGTCGAGCGCGATCCGTGGCTGCACCATCATGTGCTTGTGCCACGTCTCCGGGGCGCGCGTGTGCGTCGCGATGAACGCCGCCAGCGCCTCGCGCCCGTCGATGCGGTTCCCCGGCTTGTCGAAGTCCGGCGGCCGGCGCATGTCGAACGCCCCGTCCTCCGTGAAGCAGTCGACCCACTCTGCCTCCAGCCCGTAGTCGATGCTGTGCGCGTAGCGGTACATGTTCGCGACCACGCCCCGCTCGTCTTCGAGCGCGGACAGCCGCGCCTCCAGCTCCGCCAGCCGCTCCTCGGTGCTCATCGCGACCCCCTGCCCGGCCCATCCGCCGGTCCGCGCGACCCTACCCGGCAGCCCGCCCCGTCGCTACCC
>VXRS01000258.1:0-5602 GCA_009838385.1 Dehalococcoidia bacterium
CGGAGATGCCAAGGCCAAGCGCGATGGAGAGGGCCAGGAGCCGGCGCACGCCCTCGGTCAGCCCCACGATTCGCCGGTGGATCATCATGCGCGGTTGCCGCACCTTCGCTGCCGGCATCGGCGCCAGACCGGGCCCGTGTTCGGAAGTGCGATGCGTGAAGTCGCACCATCTCCAGACACCCCGAGGTGGTCAGCGGCGGCGACGGACCTGACGGCTTGCGGGAAGCTCAGCACGGCTTAATGATATACAGTCTCACTGATACTAAGTCTCAAATGGAGCGAACATGAAGATCCTTCGACGCACGGCACTGACGCTCGTGGCGGCCCTGGCATTACCGGTGGCCGTGGCTTGCGGCGGGGATAGCGACGACAGCCCCGCACCGGTTGCCACACCTGCCCCCGCGACTTCCACGGCCACCTCGCCGCCGGCAGCTGCGACTGCAACAGCCGCGGCTGCGACCCCCACCGCCACTGAAGCTGCGACGGCTGCGCCAACGACGGCTGCAACCGCTACGCCGGCTGCGACTGAGGCCGCGACGCCAGCGGCGACGCCTGACCAGTCGCGTACCGTCGAAGACGCTTCAGGCGAGATGGTCACGCTGGAAGCGCCAGCGGTCCGTGTTGTCTGCCTCACGGGGCTCTGCGTCGACACGATGTTCGTGCTCGGGATCAAGCCGGTCGCTGCGTACGACCTGCTCCATCTTGACCCGGCCTACTGGGGACCGGAGGAGAACGAGATCGGCGCCATAAGCGGCTCGTTCTTCGAGCCAAGCCTGGAAGACATCGCCAGGGCGGAACCCGACCTTGTCATCGGCCTGGGCGGTGTTCATGAGGGCCTGCGCCCTGGCCTTGCCAGCATCGCACCGCTCTTCATCGTCGACCCTATCGGTGTCGAGGGCATGCTCGCGCACGTCATCGAGGTCGGAATCCTTCTCGGAGTGGAAGAGGATGCAAGGGCGGCGGCGGCGGCATTCGAAGCGCGGCTCGGGGAGTACGTTTCGAGAGTCACCACGAAGCGGTCGGTCATGGTCGTGTACGGGTCCGACGTCAATATCGGGGCAGAGACGGTTTGCACGCCGGCCATCGATGCGCTGGCTCGTGCAGCGGACTACTACGAGGAATTCACCGACTGCGGTGTTCACGGGGCGTTCCCCAGCTTTTCCGTGGAGCAGCTGCTGAGCATCGATCCCGAGGTCATCTTCGTCCAGACGTTCGGATTCGGGCCCGAGCCCCCGCAGCCGGTGTCCGAGCAGCTCGTGGACAATGTGATCTGGAGCGAGCTCCAGGCAGTCCAGAACGGCGAGGTGTACGAGGTGGACTTCTTCATCTGGGGCACATCCCGAGGCATTCGCGGCACGAACTTCGTGCTCGATGAGGCGATGCCGAAGATCTACCCAGAGCTGTTCCCAACCCCTCTGCCTTGAGCGCAGCCCCGGGCGCGGGCGCGGTTCCGGGCTGGGCCCGTCTGATCGCCGCTGGGGTGATCCTGTTGGCGCTCGCCACGCTCGCCGTGGCCCACCTGAGCGTGGGTGAGCCGATAGTGGCGCCGGCGGAACTTCCCGGAATCCTGATGGGGGATTCCGGGGACCGGATCGAACAGCTGGTGGTCCGCGAGTTGCGGGTACCGCGCCTGCTTCTCGCGTTGCTTGCGGGCGCGGGGTTCGGCCTCTCGGGGGCCATCCTCCAGGTCGTGCTGCGGAATCCGCTGGCCTCGCCCGAGCTGCTTGGCGTGTCGGCGGGAGCCTCGCTGGCGATGGCCGCCATCCTGCTGCTGAACGCGCCCGTCCTGTTCGCGCTTCACCCCCTGGTGGCGCTTGCCGGGGGCCTCGGCGGCGGCCTGATCGTCCTCGCGACGTCTCGGGGAGCGCGAACGCCGCTGGAAGCGGCGCTGATCGGCGTGGCGGTTGCGGCGCTGCTCAACGGCGCCATCCTCGCCATCATCAGCCTCGCGGCTTCATCCGGCGCCGTGCGGATCTTCTTCCTCTTCACGGTCGGCAACCTCGCGAACAGGACCTGGGACCACGTCGAGCTGGTGTGGCCCTGGGTGATCGCGGGGATTCCCGCAGCCTTCCTGCTCGCCCGGGGTGCGAACGTGCTCCAGTTGCACGAGGATGTCGCCTCGTCGCTGGGGATGCCGGCAAGACGCATGCGGCTCGTGTTCGTCGCGCTGGCCGCGGTGCTCATCGGCAGCCTCGTGGCCGTGGCCGGCCCCATCGCCTGGGTCGGGCTGCTGACGCCCCACGTCGCTCGCCTGATCGTCCCCCGGCCTGACGCGAGGCTGCTCTTCCCGGTGGCCACGGTGGTCGGAGCGTTCCTGGTACTGGCGTCCGACGTGCTCTCCAAGGTCCTTCTCTATCCGCGCGAGATTCCCGTGGGGCTGTGCGCGACCCTCCTGGCCGCCCCGATGATCCTCCTGCTCCTCCGCCGCACAAACCTCGGGCTGAACCGCCAAACGTGAGATCGGCGCGTTCCTTCGCGGCCCTCACGTTGCTCGCGGCCGTTGCCGCGGTCGTGCTCTTCGTCCTCCACCTGGGACTGGGCACCGTCTGGATACCGCCGGATCGCGTCGTCCTTGCGCTGCTGGATCGGCCAACGGACCCCACGGACCTGACGATCGTGAGGGAGCTGCGGCTGCCCCGCGCGATTCTCGGGCTCCTGGTGGGCTCCATGCTGGGCCTCTCGGGGGCATTGCTGCAGGTGGTCATGCGCAATCGCCTCGCCGAGCCGGGGCTCACCGGCGTCTCCACCGGGGGAATTTTCGCCGCGGTCCTCTTCCTCGCGGGCACGTGGGGACTGCCTTCACCGGGCCAACTGCTTCCGTTCGTCGTGCTCGTGGGCGCCCTGGCTGGGGGAGCCCTGGTGCTCTTCGCCAGTTCGTTTCGCGGGCGCATCGATCCCCTGCGCCTGATCCTCACGGCCGTCATCGTCAACGCCGTGCTTGGATCGCTGACTTCGATTGTCATGCTGAACTCCCAGCAGGCGCTTGGAGGCATCCTCTCCTGGCTCATCGGGTCGCTCAACGGCCGCGTCTGGGACGACGTCTGGCTTGCGCTGCCGTGGGCCGCCGCCGGCATCCCCGCCGCGTTACTGGCCGCGCGCGCCGCGAACCTCCTTCAGCTTGACGACGAGTCTGGCCGCGCGCTGGGCCTCCCGCTGCAGCCTGCTCGAGTCGCGTTGTTCGGGCTCGCCGCCCTCCTGGCTGCGGGCGCTGTCAGTGTCTCCGGGGCCATCGCGTTCGTAGGCCTGATGGCCCCGAATGCCGCACGGGTGATCGCCGGCGCCGACGCCCGCCGGGTCTTCCCCCTGGCCGCGCTCATCGGCTGCGTGCTCCTGCTGGCGGCCGACCTCGTTGCCCAATCGCTCTCCATCAAGCCCCCGATCCCCTCTTCATCGGCCCGTGTGGGCCTGCCCGTCGGGGCCGTGCTGGCCGTTTTCGGCGCACCCCTGCTCATCACCCTTATTCGGAGGAGCATTCGATGAACCATGTCGAACCCATAAGGCTGGCACAGGTCAGCGCCGGCTACGGGCAGCGGGTGGTGCTCGATGGCCTCGACCTGGGACTGCGGCAGGGCACGATCACCGCCATTGTCGGGCCGAACGGGTCGGGGAAATCCACGGTGATTCGGGCGATGGCCCGGCTGCTCCCGACGCGAAGCGGCGTCGTACTCCTCGATGGGCAGGACATCCGGAGCTTCGGATCTCGCGGTATCGCCCGCCTCGTCTCCGTCCTTCCCCAATCCCCATCGAGCCCACCAGGGCTGACCGTTCGCGAGCTCGTCGAGTTGGGCCGTTTTCCCCACACCGGCCTGTTCGGACGGCTCGGCGCCGAGGGCGTACTCGCCGTGGAGTCTGCCCTCACGCTCACGGGTCTGACCGACTTCGCGGAACGCCCCCTGGACGAACTCTCCGGGGGCGAACGCCAGCGCGCATGGGTCGCGCTCGCTCTCGCGCAAGGCGCCAGCACGCTCCTGCTGGACGAGCCGACCACCTTTCTCGACGTCCGGCATCAGTTCGAGGTTCTCGACCTGGTTGCGTCCCTCTGCACGAGCCGCGACATGACGGTCGTCATGGTGCTCCACGACCTCGTGCATGCGGCGAACTATGCGGACCGCGTCGTCGTGGTGGACGATGGCCGCATCGTGGCGGACGGTGCGCCTGCCGAAGTGCTCACCGTCGAGCTGATGCAGACGGTCTTCGGCGTGGCGGCCAGGATCTTCACCGACGCCGAATCTGGTCGCATGTTCTGCCTGCCGATCGGCACCGGCGGGAGTTGATCGCCGCGGCTACAGGCTGAACAGCATCTCGAAGGTGGAACTGTCCGCCGTCAAGTCAGGCCCCTCCAGCCACCTCAGCCGAGGCGGGCGGTGGCGGCGCGACGGCGTCCCCGGGACCAGCTTGTGGCTGTCTCGCGCCGGGCGGCGGAGACCCTGCTGCGCTACTGATCCACGCGGCAGCTGACAATGTCGATCCCGTAGTACTTCCGGTGGTGTACCGATGAAGCGTAGTGGCGCAGGATGCGGACGGACAATTCCTGCTCGTCCTCCAGCGCCTGATCCTGGCCCAGATACGCCATGCGGTTCTCGATGTTCCCCTGGATGGCGTCGTCCGAGGCGACAACGATCTCAAGCTCGGCTGAGCCGCGGTCGGGATGGATTGTGGCCACCAGCCTGCGCTTCTGTTCCGCGGCGCCCTCTTGCTCCTCCTCGAGCAGGCTCAAAATGGCCTCTTCTCCTACCAGGCGCAGCCGGTTGCCCCCCTCTTCGGTCCAGGAGTGCGTCTCGGCGAACTGGGAGAGAAACTCGTCGATCGCAGCCAGGGAAGACTGAGACAGCTCGGTCTGCAATTTCCTGGCGCGAAAACCGGATATTTCCGTAACGAGGGTCATGAGTATGGCGGCGATGCCGCCGATGACAATCGTATTGCCGATGAGATGACTGGTTGTTCCTTCGAACAGGGCGCTGAGCGACCCTGCGGACAACCCGAGGACCATGGCAACGCCAGTGATCGTCGCCTTCTTCTGGTCGACCTGCCCCGTAAAGACGGTCTTCGCACCCTCGATGAAGAGCATGCTGAAGATGATGATGTAGGCCGCACTCACGACCGGGCTGGGAATGGCGACCAGTATCGCGAGGAACTTCGAGAAGAAGGCGACGACGATGGTCAAAATGCCCAGGTAGATCCCGACGCTCCGGGCGGCCACGCCCGTGAAGGCAATGTAGACCGCCGTGGCCGACCAGGGCGCCGCCACAGGCAGGGTTCCCAGCAGTCCCGAGAGGAGGGTGCCCGCCCCGTAGACATTCAAGCCTCCCTGCACCGTGCGGAAGTCGACGGCGGATTGAGCTCGGTAGGAAGCCCGGTAGATCACCGACAGATCCCCCACTGCTTTCATGAAGGCGGTGAGATTCACGAATACGAAGACCGGGAGCAGAGCCCAGAAGTCCGTGTTGAAGACGAGGTCCCGTCCCGGCCACTCGAAGGGGGGCAGGCTCACCCACCGAGCGTCCGCGACGATGTCGGCGTCATAGAAGCCCAGGGGAGCGGCCACAATGAGGCCGACGACCACGGTGACCGTCAGAATCCACATGCGCCAGACCGGCTTGTC
>VXRS01000258.1:5702-7338 GCA_009838385.1 Dehalococcoidia bacterium
GCGCAAACCGCCAGGAACGGGACATTGAAGTTGGCGACAATGAGGCGGCCCGAACCCAACTGACGCAGCTTGAGGGTCTGCAGGATCATGCCGGCTCCGGTAACTGCCAGCACGGTAAATGTCACCCACGACAAATAGGCATCCGATTCGTCCGATGCCCGGACTACCAGCGATGCGAGCATGACGAGACTGATGGTGTTGGGTATGAATATTTGCAGTGCCGAAATTATGGCCCGGAATGGTGGGCACTTCTCATCCGGTTCGTAGTGAATTTCGGTTCGTCTTTGGGAGTTTTGAACCATCTAAGGTTGTACCTGGCTCCAAAGGCCCGCCCAAAAGTCGCCAATAGACACGGGTAGCATGGCCATGATACACATGTGCCAGCAGTACATTTGCTAAAGGACTACACGGTGCAAACTGAGCGCAGGGGCCAACCGAAGGCAAGTCGGACAGGACTGAGATCACGGCGAGCGCGAGCGGGGATGACCCCACTGTTCTTGCTGCTGCTGGTGGCCTCCATTGCAGCCCTTGCGGTTGCCTGTGGCGGCGATGACCCTGCCCCGGCGCCCGAACCCACCGCCACCGAGGCCCCGGAGCCCACGGCTACTCCAACGACGGAGCCGACACCCGTGGCCACCGAGGCCCCGGAGCCCACGGCGACCCCAACGCCGGAGCCGACGCCCGCGGCCACCGAGGCCCCGGAGCCCACGCCAACCCCAACACCGGAGCCGACCCCGGAACCCGCTCCCCTGACCGATGACGACCTGACCCGAGCCTTTGTCGCAGGCGCCATTGAGTACTACCAGCAGAACGGCCGGGACGCGACCGTCGAGTTCTACCGGTCCGAGGCGGGACTCGTGGACGGACGAGCGCTCACCATCGTGGACACAGCCGATCACATCTTGCTGGTCCACCACGCTCTGCCCGCGCTACAGGGCCAATACGTTGGCCCGGACTCAGCATTTCCCGGCTTCGCAGAGTTGATAGGAATTGCGACCGAGGAAGGTTCCTGGGCGACGGCTCGGGGCGTAAACCCGGACACCAAGCAGGAAGAGCCACGGCGAATTCTCGCCGTCCTTCACGACGGCCTCGTGTTCGCGGCCAGCCATTCGGCCCTGGTGCAAGACGTCGCCGAATCCGTCAAGGAGTACGTCAGCCGGGCCGTAGCGAAATACGACGCGGACGGCCTCGACGCCACAATCACGCACTACAACAGCCGGGACAGCCTGGAGGGGCAGTTCTACCTGTTCCTCATCGGCGAGGACGACATCTACCTGGCTCATCCCATCTTCCCCCACCTCATCGGCACGGACATCAAGGACGTGGTCGGCTCCGATGGGCAGAAGCTGGGCAAGGAGATTGCCCAGGCCACCGGGGAGGGCGTGTGGGTGGAGTACCTGTGGCCCCATCCTGACTCCCGCAAGGAGCAGCAAAAGGTCACCTGGGCCATCCGCCACGACGGGCTGATCTTCGCCTCCGGCTACTACGCCGGCGAGCCCGAGACCGGACCCCCGGCATGGCGGGGCGCCGACCCGAGGGAATACACCATTCAGTACGTGCATGCGGCCATCGAGCGATACGAGCGTGACGGCCTGCAGTCCATGCTCAACTACTACAACAGCGTCGCCAGCTTCGA
>VXRS01000090.1:0-1376 GCA_009838385.1 Dehalococcoidia bacterium
CCCTCGTCCAGCCGGTTCGAGGTCTCCGTCAGCTCGTTCGCGATCGCGATGAAGCTGTTCTCCCGTCCCGGACGCGCAGTCAGCCCCACTGTCCACGTGATCACCACGTCAGGACTCCGGCCAGCTGTCTGGCACGCGCGGGAGTGGTCCCGGGAAGTCCGCCTCTGTCCCCCTCCGCGTCGCCACCTCCCCGGTGTGGTAGTAGGAGTGCGCGACCTGGCGAAGCACGAAGTAGCGGAGCGTCGTCGGCGCGAACGGCCCCCAGGCGGGCACGACCGTCGCCGCCAGGTCCGCGTCGCTCATGTCCCCGAGGAACCCCTCCAGCTCCGCCCGCACCTCCCCCGCTGCCTCCGCGATCGCGTCCCAGTCCCCGCAATCCCCGCTGAACTCGTACTCGGCGTGCTCCCGCGCGAAGGTCGGATGCATCGCCCCGCCCCGCAGCAGCTCGTTCACGAAGAAGTCCGCTCCGCCGATGAGGTGCCGCAGCGTCCATCCGAACGCGCTCGCCCCGTCCGGCCGCGCGGTCGCCTCCTCCGCCGTCATCCCCGCGTAGGCCCGGTCAAGGTCGTCCCACGCGTCGAACAGCAGCGGTACAAGGGTCTGTTCGCCGGCCATGCGCGCCTCCCCGGCAGGGTGCGCGGAGTCTACGCTCCCGCTACTCCGAAGAGGCGCTGTCCAGCGCCGCCAGCAGACGCGCCTTGTCAGCCACGAACTCCGGCTCCGTCACGATCTCGGGCCGACGCGGTCGCGGGTAGTCCACCTCGAAGCGCGCGGCCATGCGCGCCGGCCGTGGCGACATCACGTAGGCCACGTCCGAGAGGATGAGCGCCTCCTCCACGTCGTGCGTCACGAAGAGCACCGTGCGGGCGTCGCTCGCCCACACTTCCTGCAGCCACTGGTGCATCTCGCGACGCGTGATCGCGTCCAGCGCCCCGAACGGCTCATCCAGCAGCAGGACGTGCCGGGGAATCAGGAACGTCCGCAGCAGCGCGAGCCGCTGACGCATCCCCCCGCTCAGCTGCGAGGGCCAGCTCTCCTCAAAGCCCGCCAGCCCGAACCGCTCGAACAGGTCGAGCGCGTGCTGGCGCGCCTCCGCCTTTGGCTCCCCCGCAATCTCCGCGCCCAGCACGGCGTTCCCGATCGCCTTGCGCCAAGGCAGCAGCAAGTCTTTCTGCGGCATGTAGGCCGCCAGGCCCGGCTCCCCCACCGTCGACTGCCCCTCGATCAGCGCCTCGCCCGCGTCCGGCGCGAGCAGCCCCGCGAGCACCTGCAGCAGCGTGCTCTTGCCGCAGCCGCTCGGCCCCACGAGGCTCACGAACGCGCCCGGCGCCGCCTCCAGGTCCACCCCGTCGAGCACCTCGACGGGGCGGGACCCC
>VXRS01000090.1:1476-7287 GCA_009838385.1 Dehalococcoidia bacterium
TTCACCAGCGCCTCGTCGAGCTCCGGCGCGGCCTCCAGCAGGATCTCGGCCGCCTCTTCGGGGTTCTCAATCGCGTAGCGGTAGCCCCGCGCCGTCGCCTCCATGAACGCCTCGACCAGGTCCGGGTCCTCGTCGATCAGCGACTCGCTCGTCACGATCATCGGCGTGTACCAGTCGGGGATGCAGTCGGTGTGGTCGATGAAGCGCACGAACGACACGTCCCGGCCCAGTACCTCCGTGTAGCGGATGCCGTCCCAGGCGTCGAAGATCCAGACGAAGTCGTAGTCGCCCTGCTCCATCCCAACGATGTAGTCGACGTTCCCGATGATGGCGTACTCGACTGTGCTCGGGTCGCCCCCGCCGCACTCGACGAGCTTCGAGATGAGCGCGGTCTCCAGCGCTCCGCCCCAGCCGCCGTAGGTCTTGCCGGCCAGGTCGCCGGGGCCCTCGATCCCCGCTTCCGCGAGGGCGATCAGGCTCGACGTGTTGTGCTCGATGACGGCCGCGATTGCGACAATCGGGATGCCCTGCTCACGCGCCGGGATCACGGCTTCCTGGACGGAGACGCCGAAGTGCGCCCCCCCGGAGGCGACCGTCTGGTCGACGCCGCCCGCACCGGGCTCGACGATCTCCACGTTCAGGCCGGCTTCCTCGTACCACCCCTTTGCTTTCGCGATGTAGACCCCTGCGTGGTTCGTGTTGGGGGTCCAGTCGAGCATGAAGGTGACGTCCGTGGGCTCGTCCGGTTCGTCATCGCCGCACGCGATGACGACCAGCCCCAGCGCCACCAGCAGCAGGGGTATCAGCAGGTACCGTGCGTTCAGGAATCTCATGAGCCGTTCTCTCCTTGGTCGTTGGCGTATTTCCAGGGCGAAGCGACCCTCGCCAGCAGGTGCACCGCCACGAAGAGGGCGATGCTGAGCAGCGCGATCACGGCGATCGCGACGAATATCTGGTCAATTCGGAAGGAGGCCTGGGAGCGGATGATGAAGATCCCCAGCCCCTCCTTGGCCGCCACCCACTCCGCGATCACCGCGCCGATCACCGAGTAGGCGGCCGCGATTTTGAGCCCCGCGAAGAATCCCGGAACGGCCGAGGGAATGAGCACGTGCCGCAGCTCCTCGAGCCGGCTCGCGCCCATGCTCCGCACCAGCGCCACCATGTCGCGGTCAGCCGAGGCGAGTCCGTCGACCGTACTCACGACGATCGGGAAGAACCCGACCAGCGCGACCACGATCAGCTTCGACTCCAGCCCGATGCCGACCCAGACCATCAGCAGTGGCGCCAGCACGATCGCGGGCACGGTCTGCGACGTCACGATGATCGGGTAGAGGACCCGCCGTGCCAGCGGGATGCTCGCGATGAGCACCGCGAGCAAGATCCCCCCGCCGGCGGCCGCCAGGAGCCCCAGCACCGCCTCGGTGGCGGTGGCCTGGATGTGGTTCGGCAGCAGGTGTCCCTTGTCGATGAACGCGTCCCAGATGGCGCTGGGGGCCGGCAGGATGTACGGCCGCGTGTCGAGCACCTCGACCATCAGCTCCCACAGGCCGACCAGCGCCGCCAGCAACACGAGCGCCGGCGCGTACTCCCAGGCCGCCCCGCCCCAGCGGCCCAGCAGCCGCCCCCCTATCAGCGGGAGCCTGCGCGGCAGGGAGGGAACCTCAACCGCCACCGCGGAACTTCCCCGTCAGGCTGTCGATGGTCGGTCCGCCGACACTTGAGGTCTGCTCGACCTTGATGACGGTGACCAGCCCCCGCGCTCCCGCGTTGAGGCAGGCCTCGTGTACCTGCCGCATCAGCGGCCAGACCTCGTCGGGCTCGCCCTCGACGGTCGTGCCGAGCGCGCCCACCTCGTACTTCAACCCCGAACCCTGTACGACTCCGATGGCGGCGTCGATGTGCTTGTACGGGTCGTCGGGTGTGCCGGCGGGACTCGCCAGGCACTGCAACTCCACGATCATGCGTGCCCTCCTTGCGCTGCCGAGGGCGCCCGATGGAAGTGGAGGTGGGGAGAGGGAGAGGTTGGCTCAGCCCGTTCGGGCCGGGTCCGCGCCCGACAGGCTCGAAGCCACGCGGCGCTCGTGCGCCGAGTCCTTACTGCCTGCCGTTGCTGTTACCTTCACGCCGCTTCCCTACGCTCGCATTACCGAGATCAGGTTCCTGGGGTGGTCCTTGCGGATCTCAGCCTTTCGGCCCCCCCGGCGGCAGATTCCATTTCGGAATTTGCACCTTCCACGCTAGGCCCGGGAATCCCCTGCGTCAACCGTCCTGTTGCCCCCGCCTGACCCTGCACACACATGGCGGTATACTCACCGGGCTTTAGCGCATCCATTCTCAGGCAACGCATAGGGAGGCCCCAGTGGCAGTAGCCTCAACGACGCTCGAAGGCACCGCACTCGAGCGTGTACACAAGCTCACCCAGGTCATTCGCGAAGGCGGCGACGAAGCCCAGAAGCTGCGCCGTCTCCCCGACGAGACGGTCAACATCCTCATCGATGAGGGCATCTTCCGCTTCACCCTCCCGCCCGAGCTCGGCGGCGAGGACGCAAGCTCGATGGAGACCATCGAGGTCCTCGAAGCCATCTCCGCCATCGACGCCTCCGTCGGCTGGAACGTGATGATCGGCTCCGAGATCAACGCCATGGCCGCCGGCGGCATGGACAAGGACCTCGCCAAGGAGGTCTATCTCGACAACCCGCGCGTCATCATGTGCGGCGGCGGTGGCCCCGGCACCATCCCCGGCAAGGCCGTCGAGCAGCCCAACGGCGACTACAAGATCTGGGGCCAGACCACCTTCCAGAGCGGCTGCCACCAGGTCGAGTGGGCCTTCATGTCCTGCCCCATCTACGAAAGCGAAGATGCGGAAGGCCCGATCATGGACGAGGCCATGGGCATGCCGAAGATGAAGATGTTCTTCGTCAACAAGTCCAAGTTCGAGATCGTCGACACCTGGGACGTCGCCGGCCTCCGCGGCTCCGGCAGCCACGACGTCAAGTGCGATGGCGCCATCATCGAGAAGAAGTGGCGGGACGTGGAGCTGGTGTCGCTCCCGGCGCACTACCCGAACCCCGTCTTCCGCATCCCGGTTCCCCTTCGCCTCTCCTACAACAAGGCGGCGGTGGCCCTCGGTGTCGGCCGCGGCGCCCTCGACGTGTTCGAGGACCTCGCCCAGAACAAAGTGCCGATGCTCTCGTCCGGCACGCTGCGCGAGCGCCCCGTCGCCCAGTACCGCACGGGCGAGGCCGAGGCCACCGTGCAGGCCGCCCGCGCGTTCGTGATGGAGTCGATGCGGGAGGTCGAGGACGAGCTCCACGCCGGTGCCGAGCACCCCAGCGCGGAAATCACGAAGAAGGCGCGGCTTGCCTGCACCTTCGCCGCCAACGCCTGCATGCACGCCGTGGACCTGATCCACAACACCGCCGGCACCACCGGCGCCCGCATGTACAGCCCGCTCGAGCGCAAGCTCCGCGACGCGCACGGCTGCGCCTCCCACCGCTGGGTCGCGCACCCGCTGTATGAGACCATCGGCAAGCTCTACCTGGGCCACGAGCCCGACTTCGAGTTCCAGGGCGCCTAGCCGACCCACCCCCCCGCACCCACACAAGAGGCCGGGCAATTGCCCGGCCTCTTGCTGTGCGACTGATTGTCCGGCGATTGGCTACTCCCTGGCGGCTTCCGCCCTGCGTTCCGTGAGGAGCTCGTCGACCAACGAGCGCTTCCCGTCCGTGTGCTTGGCTACCAGGTTCTGGGCCCGCTTGATCGCCACTTTCCTTGCAAGGATCTTGAGAACGCCCTCGTTATGCTCCAACACCACCAGATCCCCTTCTCTGAGCCCCGAGCGCGTTCCCGTACTCGATTGGAATAGTCAGTCGACCGCGCGAGCCCACCCTTGCCCGACGAAACTCCACTCCTCCATCTTGCTCCAGTCCGTAGATTCGGTCGCGTCAGCCGATTACCCCCGCCTCCGCCAGCTCCCGGAGCTCGTCGTCACCCAAACCCAGGTCTCCCGTCAGCACGTCGTGCGTGTGCTGACCCAGCAGCGGTGAGGCCACGAGCGGCACCTCGCTCTCCGACATACGCGGCGGCCACCCCAGTAGCTGCACCTCCCCCAGCACCTCGTGCTCGACCGTCTTCACGAAGCCGCGCTCGTTCAGGTGCGGGTCGTCGTAGATGTCCTGCGTGTCGAGCACGGCCCCGCAGGGCACCCCTGCCTCCCCTAGGATGCGCATCACTTCGCGCTTCTCGTGCTGGAGTGTCCAGGCGGCGATCTCCCCGAAGAGTGCGTCGCTGTTGTCGCGACGGGCCGCCGCTGACTCGAACCGCGGGTCGTCGCGCAACTCGGGGCGCCCGATCGCCTCGCAGAAGGCGTCCCACATCCGGGGCGTCACGATGAGCACGACGGCGTAGTCGTTCGGTCCCCCGGGAGCGCACGGGTACACGCTCGACGTGGCGGTGGCCCCCCCGCCCGTGCGTGGCGCCGCGCCGCGGCCCCAGTCCGCGCCGCTCGAGATGGCCGTCCGCAGCCAGTAGGTCATCGCCTCCTGCATCGCGATCTCGATCGACTGGCCCTCGCCCGTGCGCAGCCGCTGGATGTAAGCCGCGCAGATCGCGAGCGCCATCTGCACGCCCGTGCCCGAGTCGCCCACGGTGATGCCGGGGCGCACCGGCGGCCGGTCCGGCTCGCCCGTGACGGCGATGGAACCCCCCGCCGCCTGCGCTACCGTGTCGAAGCACTTGTAGCCGGAGTACGGCCCCGAGAGGCCGAACCCCTTGATGCGCGCATGGATGATCGCCGGGTTGATCGCCTTCATCACCTCGTACCCGAGGTCGAGCCGCTCGATCACGCCCGGCCCGTAGTTCTCCACGAACACGTCGTAGTGCGGAACGAGGCGCAGAAGGAGCTCCCTGCCCCGCGGGTCCTGCAGGTCGAGCGCGAGGCTCCGCTTGTTGCTGTTCCAGTTGACGAAGTAGGCGGAGTGGTCCTGGCCTGTGAAGATTCCGCGCCCCGGATCGCCCGCGCCCGGACGCTCGATTTTCACCACGTCCGCGCCCAGCCATGCGAGCGCCTGCGTACACGAGGTTCCCGCCTCGTACTGCGTCATGTCGAGGATTCGCACTCCATCCAGCGCCGGCATGAGGAACCTCCGGGGGGCGTTGGCCCGTCGTCCAGCCGCAGTCTAGAGCGTTGCCGCGCGCAGGTGGCCCGATTTGTCGCTGCCCTACGGGCTGCCTACGCTGGCTCGATGCCCCCCGACCGCGTCCGTGTCGACTTCCGCAAGTACCCCGACACCCAGCACTGGCAGTACGACCTCCGGTGGCTCGCCGAGGACGAATACGGCACATGGCTCTGGGGGCCGCCCGGCACCCTCGCCCAGCGGAGCGACGAGCCCCCCATCACCTTCAAATCCACCAACCTCAAGCTGGTCACCGACGACTGGTGGGCGGGGATCTGGCAGGAAACGGGCGAGCCCGAGGTCTACGTCGACATCTGTACCCCGGCCGTCTGGAGTGAGGGCCGCGCCACGATGGTCGACCTCGACCTGGATGTCGCGCGACTCCGTTCCGGGGCCGTCCGCGTCCTCGACGAGGACGAGTTCGCCGAGCACCAGGTCGCCCTCGCCTACCCTCCCGAGCTCATCGAGGGCGCGCTCGACGCCTGCGAGCGCGTGCGCGGCATGATCGAACGCAACGAGGAGCCGTTCGCCACCATTGCCGCCGGGCGTCTCGCCGAGGCGGTGGCACTCGGGCGGGAGGCCTCCTCGGAGAGTTGGCCGGGCACCTGAATGGGGTCCCGTGAGTCGGGAGTGGTAC
>VXRS01000048.1 GCA_009838385.1 Dehalococcoidia bacterium
GGATGGGGGCGGTCGGCGGCGGCTATGCGGTCGGCGACGGGGTGCCCCTGCCAGCGTGCACCAGGCCAGGGCCAGTCGGCATCCACGAGGCCACCGAGGGAGGCGTACTCGCGTTCCGACTCAGTGGGGAGGCGGTAAGGGACGCCGGTCTCAGCAGCGAGCCACCCGCAGTAGGCGACGGCGTCGAACCAGCTCACACCGACGACGGGCTGGTCGGGGGCGTTGAAGCGCTCGTCCTCCCAGAAGCGCGGGGCTTCGTGCCCAGTAGCGAGGAAGGGCTCGAACTGCGCGTTTGTCACGGGCGCAACGGCGACACGGAAGGGGGCGATCTCGACGCGGTGGACGGGCTGCTCGTCGGGGCGGCCGCGTTCGCAGCCCATGAGCAGCACGCCGCCTTCGAGGTTCACCATCTCAGGTTGGGGGAGGGCATCCACGAGGCCGATCTTACGGCGGCCCCGGGGCACGGTCGCCGTCTCGCGCTATGCCGTGAAGGGCGCCGCCGATAGACTCCACCGCCGTGACCGACGCGATCGTGTGGCTGGATGCACCCGGGGCGCCCGAGCGGCGCATCGGGGGCAAGGGCGGGAGCCTGGCGAGGCTCTCCGGGCAGGGCTTCCCGGTGCCGCCGGGATTCGTCGTGGCGGCGGAGGCGTACGAGGCCTTCGCGGAGTCGCACGACCTCGGCACCGTGACCGCGCCGCTGGCCGGTCTCGACCCGCGGACACCGATGGCGGCCATCCGCGAGTCGCTGGCGCCGGTGGCCGAGCGGCTCGAAGGCGCGAACCTCGACGAGGGCATGCGGGGCGCCATCGCAGGGGCGATCGGCGAACTGAAGGAGCGGGCGGGGGCGCACGCGACCTTCGCGGTGCGCTCCAGCAGCCTGAACGAGGACAGCGCGGGCAGCTCCTTCGCGGGCCTCTACGAGACCTACCTGAACCTTCACGGGGAGGAGGACATCCTGAAGGCAGTGCTCGACTGCTTCCGCTGTCTCTGGCAGGAGCGCGCGGTGCACTACCGCACGTTCCGCGGCATCGAGCACGCGGGCGAGGCGATGGCGGTGGTGGTGATGCAGGTCGTGCGGGCGCGGTCGAGCGGAGTGGCGTTCACGAAGAACCCGATGACGGGCGCGACGGACCAGGTGCTGATCAACGCCTCGTGGGGGCTGGGGGAGGCGGTTGTCTCCGGTTATGTCACGCCCGATTCGTTCATCGTCGGGCCCGGCGGCGAGATGCTCGAGCGCGCCATCAGTGAAAAGCACGAGCAGGTCGTGCTGACCGGACACGGCACGGAACGCACGGCCGTGGCCCCCACGCACATGATGGAGCCCTCCCTGAGCGACGAGGAAGTGCACGAAGTGGTCGAGACGGCGCACGCCATCCAGCGGGAATACGGCGGGCCGGTCGACATCGAGTTCGCCTACGACGACTTCGGCACGATGTTCCTGTTGCAGGCGCGGCCCATCACGACCTGACGAGCGTCTCGATCTCGGTTCGCAGCTCCGTGAGGGCGTCCGCATCGAGGGAGGCCTCGGGCGTTCCGCCCAGGCGCGCGAACCAGCGCTGAGTGAGCTCCCGGACGGCGGGCTCGGCGGAGAGCTCGGGGCGGCGGTGCCCGAGCGGGGAGACGGAGGCGCCGATGTCGTCGGGCTTCGAGGCGCCGGTGAGCACGTCGATGGCCTCCAGCAGGTGGGCGGCAGCAACGGCATCCGCGCCACGCGCGCGGGCGACGCTTGAGGCGGTGGTGAGGATATCGAGGAAGCGGACGGCCTCTTCACCGTCGGACATAGCAGCTACGCCGGGTGCTGGAGGGCTTCCAACTGGTTGGCGTGGTCGAGTGAATGGACGCGCAGGGTCAGGAGCCACTCCTTCCAGTTGAGGTCGCCCAGGAAGGGGTGCAGCCACTGGATCTCGGCGTCGGGATCGGCGTTGCCTTCGCGCACGGCGCTCAAGGTTCCGGCAATCACGCCGGCGTGGGTAGAAAGCACATCCTCGCGTGTCTGGGGTACGGCCGGGATCTCCTCCGGCACGACGCCCTCGGAGACGACGCCGCGAACGCGGGTGGCTGTGCCATGGTTCACCTCGGCGACGTGGCGGATGCACTCGAGGGGGCTCCACTCCTGGCCCTCCTGGCGCACCTCCAGCAGGTCGTCGGGGACGGCGCGGGCGGCCGTTTCGAGCACGGCGACGGCGGCCTCGACGCGCTGCGCCATCTCCTCGGCCGTCCATTCCGCGGCCTTCTTGCGGACGTAGCTGAGGATGACCTCGGTTGCACCTTCGGGAATTGTCACGGGAGGCCTCCTGGGCGCGGCGAGCGCGGCGCTGGTCGCGCGATCCTAGCGCATCGACCGACGCACGCATCCCGATTCGCCCGCTCCAGCGTTCCCCGTAGAATCCGGTTCATGGTTAGCATCATCCGTCCGGCGGAACGCGACGAGGGCACCACGCAGACGCCGGGCATGCGCCGCGAGGCCGGCATTTCCGGCGCGCTCACGGGCTCCGAGGGGCTGTGGATGGGCGTGGGGCGAAACGAGCCCGGCGGGTGCTCGGACGTGCATCACCACGGCGAGAGCGAGTCGGGCATCTTCGTGATCGAAGGGCAACTGCGCTTTCGCTGGGGCGACGCGCTCGAGCACGTGGCGGACGCGGGGCCGGGCGACTTCATCTTCGTTCCGCCCTATGAGATCCACGCCGAAGAGAACCTCGACCCCGGAAACGAGGCGGTTTTCCTGCTGGCGCGGACCACGATGGACGCAATCGTCGTCAATGTGCCCGACCCGAGGGAGACGTAGACATGGCCCTGCTCGCGATGAAGGTCACGCTCACGGACGGGCGCGAAGTGGTGGTGAAGGCGGACTCGCGCGTCGATACGGTCGACGAAGACGGCAACCGGATCATCCGGCTGATGAAGAACGGCGAGATCATCGAGGTCTTCAAGCAGAGCGAAGTTCAGGAGCCCATCCAGGGACTCACCCACGACTCTTGAGGCCGGCACCAGTAGTACCCAGCGGTACGATCGCGCCGCGATGGGCGGAGGCAGTGGGTTGCGGGGGTCAGGCGGTCCTGGGGCGGTAGCCCCCGAAGAGGGCGCCTCCGAGGCGCTTCCAGTAGCAGTCGACCTGCTCGAAGCCGGCCTCACGAATCCAGCCCAGGTGGCGGTCGAGGGTTTCCAGATTCGAGTGGTGGCGGCGGACGTTCGAGGGCTGGGGTGGCTCGTCCCGTGAATCCTGCTCGGCCTGCGTGAGCTCGCGGTAGCGCTCCACGAGCCCCTCGTCCGGCGGCAGCACCAGGTCGAGATTGAGGAAGGCGCCGCCCGGAGCCAGGAGCGCCAACACCTCGCCGTACAGACGCTTGAGGGCGGCCTCGGGGAGGTGGTGGATGGCCGCCGACGAGATGACGGCGTCGAAGGGGCCATCGAGCTCGTCGGGGAGGGCGCCGTCGCCGAAGTCCCAGGTGACGTAGCGGTAGCGGCCCTCGAACTCTGCAAGGCGCTCGCCACCGATGCGGATCATCTCCTCGGACCCATCGACTAGGACGGCCGAAGCATTGGGGAATGCCGCCAGGAAGACGCTGGCCTCGGCGCCGTAGCCGGCGCCGAGATCGAGGATGCGGAGGACGTCGGCGCCATCGCGGCCGAGGAGCCGGGTCATCAGCTCGAACTGGGGAAGGCGCTCCTGCGCGCGGGCATCCATGCGCGCGACGAAGTCGCGAACCCGGTCCGGCTCGCGCCAGTGCTGCCCGGTGTCGCCGTGCGCGTGCTCGTGCTGGTGCGTCGCCTGCTCGGTCAAGGCACTGCCTACGCGCCGCGGAGACGCGGGTCGAGCACGTCGCGGAGGGCGTCGCCGAAGATGTTGAAGGCGAGGACGGTGAGCGTGAGCGCACCACCACCGACCGCCACAAGGATGGGCTCGGTGCCGAAGAACTGGCGACCGTTGTTCACCATCGCGCCCCAGCTCGGGCCGGGAGGCGCGAGCCCAAGGAACGCCAGCGTCGACTCGGCGAGGATGGCGCCACCGATCGTGGTCGAGAAGATGATGATGATGGGGGCGAACACGTTGGGGAAGACGTGCCGGAAGATGATGCGGGGAGGCTGGGCGCCCATCACACGCGCCGCCTCGACGAAGACATCGTTGCGGACGGCGAGCGTGGCGGATCGCACGACGCGCGAGACCCCGAAGATGTTGAGGAAGGATAAGGCGATAATCGTCCTGGGTAAGGTTGCTTCTCCCGTCTGCAGGAGGAGGAGGAGGAAGAGCAAGGGCGGGAAGGCGATGAACGCATCGACGAGGCGCTGGCTTATGAGGTCAACGACTCCCCCGAAGTAGCCGGAACCGACGCCGAGGAAGGCGCCGAAGATGGTGGCGATCGCGGCCGCGCCAAAGCCCAGCAGCATCGAACGGCGAGCGCCATGCAGGACGCGGGTGAGGAGATCGCGGTTCCCGTGATCCACGCCAAGGGGATGGTCCCATGTTGGATTCGGATTAAGGCGCCACTGCCCGATGATCTGGTTCAGCTTGTCCTCGTTGGCAGGGTCGGTCGGGTCAGCGTTGACGTCGTAGTTGGGATTCACGACCTCGAAGACATCGTCGGGACCGTATGGCGCGATCCACGGACCGATGATGCCGAGCACAAGAATGATGAAGGCGATGACGAGGGCGACAGCGCCCGCCGTCTTGCGCGCAAAGAACCGGCCCAATCCGCGGAGGGCCCTGATGGGCAGTGACGGATCCTCGGGAGGCATGAACTCGCCAAGGCGTTCGTCGGCGGCTTGAGTCGCCAGGCTGCTCATGCCTCAGCTCCCGACACGGTCACGCGGGGATCGATGAGGAAGTAGCTGAGGTCCACCGCGAGGTTGACGAAGACGACGGCGCCCACGAGGAGCAGCGTAAAGGTCTGCGTGACGGGGATGTCGCGGATGCGGATGGCCTGCAGGATCTCGTTGCCCATGCCCGGGATCGCGAACATCGACTCGAGGACGACGTTGCCGGCAACCAGGGCGGCGATGAGGAATCCGAGGATGGTGACGACGGGGATGAGCGCATTCCGCAGAACGTGGCGGGAAATGACCACACCACCGGCGAGGCCCTTGGAGCGCGCCGTGCGCACGTAGTCCTGGCGCAGCACCTCCATCATGCCCGAACGGAGGAAGCGCATGAGGATGGCCCCCACGGACAGGCCTCCGGCCGCGGCGGGCACGATGAACAGCTGGAAACTGGGCCATGGATCTTCCCAGATCAGTTGCTGGGAAGTGACGCCAATGGTGAGCACTCCGTATTTGACGGCGTAGGCCGAAGCGATGGCAGCCGTGAGGAACGCGGGCGCGGCCAGGAAGAAGATTGCGAAGACGCGCAAGCCCGCGTCGGATAACCCATCGGGCCGAACGGCTGAGAGTACTCCCACAGGCAGCGCCAGGAGCACGGCGATGATGAGCGACATGATGCCCAGCTGGAGGGTGTAGGGGAGGGCGTCGCCAGCGACGCTGTAGGAGGGCCGGTTGTACTGGAAGGACTCCTGTGAGCTGCCCCGCAGGATGTCATACCAAAAGATTCCGTACTGCTCGTAGAGGGGCTTGTCGGTGCCGAGTTTCGCGCGGAGGTCGGCGAGCTGTTCCTCTCGCTGCTCTTCGCTGCGGGCGGCCTGGGCGAAGAACTGGTTGGCAAGCTGCTGCTCGGCGTAGTCGCCGGGGAGGACGCGCAGGACGAAGAAGACGAAGGTCAGGACAATCCAGATCGTGACCAGCGCCAGGAAGAAGCGACGGATGACGTACTCGGTCATGGAGGGGAAGCCTCACTCCGAGACACTCCAGCGCCTCCCCCGCACAGCGGCGAGGGAGGCGCCGAGTAGTTGGTCGCCAGGTCAGGCGGGACGCTGTTTCCCCTGGAAGGTGGGATCGTTCTGGTCGATCCACAGCTCCTGGCTGATCGTCGTCCCGTAGGTGATGAAGAACGGCCCCGCACGGTTGAGGTAGGGCCACTTCACCCAGCTGGTGAGGCCACCGACCATCTGCAAGTGCCCGGAACCGGCGTCCGAGAGGGCGAAGCGCTGGGCCTCCTTGATGATCTCCTGGGCCTTCTCGTTGTCGAACTCGGCGAACATGTCGTTGATGTACCCCTCCATGGTTGGAGTGGTGTACTTCCAGAAGTTGATGGTGCCACGACCACCATCCTCCGGATGGGCCGAGTAGACCTGCGCGAAGCGGGTGCGCGGGTCGGGGCTGTTCCACTGGTCCCAGCCACCGAGGTAGCCGACCGAGGCCTGACCCGAGTTGTTGTACTCAAGGAGCGACGTGACCGGGATGGCCTGCGCGTTCCACTTCTCCGTGCCGAGGTTGGTGTTCAGCATGGCGGGGAACCACTCCAGAAGCGGTACGTACTGCGGGAAGTCGACGGTGGTGACGCGGAAGTCCACGTCCTCGTGACCCTCCGCATTCGCCTGCTCCCAGAGCGCGCGCGCGTCGGCGAGGTCCTGGTCCTTGGGCTGGCGGTAGCCAGGCGCCTGCGAGAGCTCCTCCTGGGAGAGGGCCCAAGCCTGGAAGGGCCAGTTGACGGCGGGGTTCGGCCTGCCGAGACCCTGGAAGTGCTGCTCCGCCACCAGCGCGCGGTCCGTCGCGAGGAACATCGCGGTGCGGATGCGCTCATCGGAGAGAGCACGGTTGGTCGTGTAGTTGTAGGCGAACTCGAGGTTGTTGTTCGGGTCGCCGATGCGGAAGGCCTCGACCTCGGGGTTGCTGGACGCGATTTCGTCCATCACCGCGCGATCACGGGAAGCGAGCTCGTCAATCTGCTTCTGCTCGAAAGCGAGCCGCTGCGGGTTGATGTCGCCGCCGAGGTTCACGAAGAAGAGTTCGTCCACCATTCCGGGGATGGTGCCGTCCTTGCGGAGGAAGTAGTCGTCGTTGCGGACGCCGTGGGCACGCTCCTGCAATTCGAACTCGTCGAAGATGAAGGGGCCGGTGCCAAGCACGTTGTCGGCGCTGAAGACACCGAACTCGTTGTCGTCCTCGAGCTTCTCCCCGATGTCGGGGTAGAGCATGCCGTTGAACTCGTCCGTCATGTCACCGAGCCAGGTCACCTGGGGCGAGTTCATCGACACCGTGAAGTTGGTGCCGTCGACGTAGTCAACGTTCTCGATGTTCTTGTAGATGAGCGGATGGCGGAAGAACGTGGTGTCCTCGGTGCCATCGGCCCGCGTGCTTGTGCGCTGCCGCTCGATGTTCCAGCGGATGTCGTCCATCGTGAGGGCGCGGCCGTTGGCGGGGGGCTTGTTGTGGTAGTTCAC
>VXRS01000271.1:0-5605 GCA_009838385.1 Dehalococcoidia bacterium
GCCCTCGCGCGCGATGGTGGCGCGGATGCGGTGCGAGCGGTTGCGCACGTCGGCGGCGGCCACGGTGGGGACGTGGGCCATCCCCTGCGCGTAGGTAAACGTGGTGCGGTCCTGGGGGCTGCCGGGGGGCACGTTGTGGAAGGACGAGGCGGGGCCGCCCTGTTCGAGGGGAAGGACGCCGTGCTTCCCCGCTTCCGCCCACCAGCGCGCGATGAGCTGCTGGAGCCGTTCGGGCTCCTCCTGGGCGAGGTCGTAGCTCTCGGAGTAGTCCTCGTCGAGGTGGTAGAGCTCCCAGGGCTCGGTCTGGAAGTCGTCGCCGACGGTGTGAAGGGTCACGGCCTTCCAGCCCTGGTGCCAGATTGAGCGATGGCCGTTCAGCTCGAAGTGCTGGGTGACCTTGCGGGTGGGCGCATCGGGGCCTTCGAAGGTGTAGGCCATGCTCTCGCCGGCGACGGGGAGCTGGGGGATGCCCTCGAAGACGGCCGGGGCCTCCATCCCGAGGAGGTCGAGGACGGTTGGGGTCACGTCGGTGACGTGGTGGAACTGGTGGCGGAGGCCGCCTTCCTCGATACGGTCCGGCCAGTGGAAGACCAGGGGCGCGCGGATGCCGCCGGCGTGCAGGAACTGCTTGTACCAGCGGAGGGGCGTGTTCCCCGCCTGGGCCCAACCGGACGGGTAGTTGGTGTGCGACCGGGGACCGCCGATCTCGTCGACGTTCTCAAGGTTGTAAGACTCGATGTCGAGGCCGTTCATGCCGCGCAGCCAATTGACCGTCCCGAGGGGGCCGCCGGCGTCGCTGGCGCCGTTGTCGGAGGTGAGCACGATGAGGGTGTTGTCGAGCTGGCCCGTCTGCTCGAGGTAGTCGACGAGGCGTCCGATCTGGACGTCGGTGTGGTCGAGCATGGCGGCGAACGCTTCCTGCAGGCGGTTCGCGACGAGCTGCTGGTCCGGGGTGAGGCTGTCCCAGGGCGGGACGTTGGGGTTGCTGGGGGGCAAGGTCGTGTCCTCGGGCACGATGCCCATCGCCTTCTGGCGCTCGAACCACTCCTCGCGGGCCACGTCGTAGCCCTGGTCGAAGCGGCCACGGTACTTCTCGAGGTACTCGGGAGGGGCCTGGTGGGGGTCGTGGCAGGCGCCGAAGGCGACGTAGAGGAAGAAGGGCTTCTCCTCGTAGATGGCGCGCTGGTCGCGCACGAAGCCGATGGCGCGGTCGATCATGTCCTCGCTGACGTGATAGCCGGGAGTGTCGGGGGTAGGGATGCGGTGGTTGTCGTAGGTGAGCTCGGGGGCGAACTGGTCGGTGAGGGCGTCGAGGAAGCCGTAGTAGCGCTCGAAGCCCTTCTGCAGGGGCCAGTGGTCGAAGGGGCCGGCGGCCGAGGTCTCGGACATGGGGGCGAGGTGCCACTTGCCGACGGCGAAGGTCGAGAAGCCGCGGTCCCGGAGCAGCTGGGGGATGGTGGCGGCGCGGTTGGTGATGGCGCCGCGACCGTTCGGGTAGGCCCGCGCCCAGTTGGAGACGGAGCGCATGCCGACGGTGTGGTGGTTGCGGCCGGTGAGGAGGCAGGCGCGAGAGGGGGAGCAGAGGGTGGTGGTGTGGTAGTTGGTGTAGCGGAGCCCGTTGGCGGCGAGCCGGTCCATGTTCGGCGTGTCGATGCTGGAGCCGTAGCAGCCGAACTGGGCGAAACCGACGTCATCGAGGACGATGTAGACCACGTTGGGGAGGCCGGTCAGGTCGGGGCGTTCGGGCCAGGCGCCGGAGAACTCGGTGGATTCGAGGGTGGCGTAGCCGGCAGACTCGGCTGCGTCGGGCATGGTTCCTCCTTCGGGCGCGCAAGACCTGCGCCCGACCAGTCAGGTTCCTCGATCGCCGCGCCGCCGCCGGGGTTTCACCGGTCGGCGGCGTGACGGAACGGATGCGTGTGCCCGGAGTCTCCTCCTAGGCGTCGTCGAGCCAGACGTACCCGAGGTAGGTGAGCGGCTCGACGAAGCTGTTGTAGCCCTGCACGCGTGGCTTCACAACGTTGATGCCACGGAAGGGCGCGCAGGGAAGCAGCCAGGGGTCGTCGTGGAAGAGCTCGTTGAAGCGCTCGTACTGCACCAGCGCCTCTTCCGAGAAGGGATCCAGCGAGCGGAGCTTCGCCCGGATGTCGAGGAAGGTCTCGCTCGTGTACTTGCTGGGGTTGTTGTCCTGGAAGGGCAACGGCTGGGTGATGACCGTGACCGGCGAGAACGGCGAGAAGCCGGTCATCAGGAACCAGCCGGCATCGAAGTCGCGCTCGAAGAGCTTCTTGTTCATGTCGGGAATCTGGTGACCGACGAGTTCGATGTCGACTCCCACATCGGCGAAGTTCTGCTTGATGAGGGACGCGAGCCCGGCCCCCACGACAGGGTGGTTGGCGTAGTGGTCAAAGGTGATGGGCTCGGTCTGGCTGAAGCCGGCCTCGGCGAGGAGCGCCCGCGCCCGCTCGGGGTCGTAGAAAGGCTGCTCGAGGTCGGGGTCGAAGGCGGGGCTGCCCGGGTCCCACGGCTGGGTGGTCAGCTCCACGAGCCCCTCCATGAGCTCGTTGACGATGCGCTCACGGTCGATGGCGAAGAAGAGCGCCTGCCGTACGCGCTTGTCCTGGAAGTAGGGATTGGTGACGTTGAGGCCCACGTAGACGATGCCCCACTTGGCCGCGAGCCTCACATCTTCCTCATGGGCCTTGCCGAAGACGGGGCTCACGCTTGTGGCGATGTCGATGTCGTCGGCGTCGTACGCCTGGCCGACGGCTTCGGCGTCGGCGAACTGGATCACCTTGACCCCGTCGAGGTAGGGCCCGCCACGGTCGTCGTGCCAGTTCGTGCTCGGCTCGAGCTCGTAGCCCACGCCGGGAGTCCAGGACTTCATCTTGTAGGGGCCCGTGCCCTGGATGTTCTCGCCGGTCTGGAGCTGGGCGTAGGTGTCCTTCTTCGTGACAGGGAACTGGGCGAAGAAGTCGTTTACGTTCGCGAGGGCCGACGCGAAGGTGAACACCATGGTGCGTTCATCGATCGTGCTCATGTCGGTGACGAGCGAGGCGAAGGCCTTCAACTGACCCCGGAAGCTGAAGCCGTACTGCTCGGGATTGACGATGGCGTCGATCCCGAAGAAGACGTCGTCAGGTGTGACGGGCGAGCCGTCGTGGAAGACGGCGTTCTCCTTGAGCCGGATCGTGACCTGGGTCAGATCCTCCGACACGTCGTACTGGTCAACGAGGACGTGTGTTGGCGCGGGCGATTCCTCGTAACGGATGAGGCTCTCGAAGATGAGGATGGGGATGCCCTGGGCGCGCGTGAACGGGGCGCCGTTGGTCAGGAGCAGGTCCCCCTGCACAGCGTAGCGAAGGACGCCGCCCTGCTTCGGGCCTGTCTCGGGAGCCTCGGTGGGCTCGGGAGTCGCCTCGGCCGGAGCCTCGGTGGCCTCTGCCGGGGCTTCCGTCGCCTCCGCGGGAGCCTCAGTGGCCTCTGCGGGAGCCTCGGTTGCCTCTGCCGGGGCTTCGGTTGCGGGAGCAGCGGTCGCGGCGGGCGCCTCGTCGTCGTCGTCGTCGCCACAGCCAACCAGGGCAGCGGTCACGCCCGCACCGAGCGCAACACCCGACCCGGCGAGCATCTGCCGGCGCGAAATGGGTTTCTTCCAGGTGGACGTCATTTCCGAACCTCCCTCGGGGCGTCAGTTACGTCCTGCCACCGGCGAGGACGTGGGCTTCGTCCGACGCCCGGCTGGGCGGCCTCTGACGCGTGGCCGGTACTATACCGTTCCGGCATCGGTGCGGGGCGCATCCAGGGTCGCCTGCCTGTGTATGCTCACGGCTCGATCGAGCATCGACACGGCTCGGAGACGCCAGGCAGAGGGCGAGGGATATGGCTCCGTTCATCCTGAACCGGGTCGCACAGACGATTCCCATCCTGTTCCTGGGTACGGTGATAGCGTTCCTCGTGCTGAGGATCATTCCGGGGGATCCCGCGCTCGTCATCGCGGGCGAGGAAGCCACGGCGGAGGACCTCTACGCGATCCGCAAGGAGTTCGGCCTGCACGACAGCTGGCCGGAACAGTACATCCGCTGGCTTGGCGATCTCGTCACGGGTGACCTGGGGTACTCCTACGTAAGCGGCCTGAGCGTCACGCGCCTGTTTTCCATCAACATCGAGCCCACGCTGGAGTTGGGCATCGCGGCGTACATCTTCGCCATCCTCGTGGGGATCCCCCTTGGCATTCTCGGAGGGGTGAAACCGAGGAGCGTGTGGGACTGGTTCCTCTCGGGCTACACCATGGTGGCGGTCGGTGTCCCCAGCTTCGTGAGCGGCATCATCCTGCTCTGGATCTTCGCCGCCGAGCTTGGCTGGTTTCCCTCGCACGGGCGTACTTCGTTCCTTGACGACCCGGTGGACTCGCTTCACCAACTCGCCCTGCCCGTGATCGCCCTGGCGATGCCCATCAGCGCGGTGCTGGCCCGGTACACGCGCACGACGATCACGGACGTCTTCGGCCAGGACTTCGTTCGCACGGCCAGATCGAAGGGGCTGGGGGAGAGCACCGTCATCGTGCGCCACGCGCTCCGCAATTCGCTCATTCCCGTGATCACGATCATGGCGCTGCAGGTTGGTGAATTGCTGACCGGGGTGGTGATCATCGAAACGGTCTTCACGCGGCCGGGCCTCGGCCGCATCCTGGTTGAAGCGATCCAGCGCCTCGACTACCTCGTCGTGCAGACCATGCTGGTCGTACTCGTCGTCATCTTCGTGACGGTGAACCTGGTGGCGGACATCATCTACGGGCTCGTCGACCCGAGGGTGAGAGTCCGATGAGTATCGCCGCGGCCGGCCAGGAAGGTGACACCACGTTCAGGGCGCGCGCGGCCCGGTCGATGTGGGTCGACACCATGCGCCGCCTGCTCCGCAACCCGCAGGGCGCAATCGCGGTTGGAGGGCTGCTCATCATCGCCGTGGCGGCCGTCGGGGCCCCGCTTATCGCCTGGCACGACCCGATCGCGCAGGACGCATCCGCGCGGCTGCTGTCCCCGTCCTGGAATCACCCGTTTGGCACCGACGAGCTGCGGCGCGATCTCTTCTCCCGCAATCTCCACGGGCTTCAGGCCGCGCTCGTGCTGAGCTTCCTGTCGGTGCTGAGTGGCGCGGTCATCGGCACCATGGCGGGATTCACCGTGGGATACATCAGGGGGTGGGCGGACGCAGCGGTGATGCGCCTGGTGGATGCCCTGCTGGCGTTCCCCGGCCTGCTGATCGCGTTCGCCATCCTCACCATCCTCGGCGAGGGGCTGGAGAACATCGGCATCGCGATCGCGGTCTTCGCCATTCCCGGCTTCACCCGCCTTGCGCGCGCCCAGATGCTGGGAGAGCGGAACAAGGACTACGTGCTCGCGGCGCAGGTACTCGGCGCCAGCACGCCCCGGATCATCTTCCGGCACATCGTGCTCAACGCCCTTCCGCCCCTGCTCGTGCAGGTGGCGCTGGCGATCGCGAGCGGTGTGCTGATCGTGGCCGCCCTGGGGTACTTCGGGCTCGGGATTGAGGCGGACACGCCCTCACTGGGCGGCCTGGTGAACGACAGCAGGCCCTACCTCCAGCG
>VXRS01000271.1:5705-7208 GCA_009838385.1 Dehalococcoidia bacterium
GCGAGGATCTTGTCGGTTTCCTCAGCGCTCACGCCCTCGAACATCTCGTCGATCATCGACTGGGTGTGCGGGTAGGTGCCCTCGGGGTGGGGGTAGTCCGTGCCGAACATGAGGTTGTCGACACCGAGGCGGTGGCGGGCGTCGACCTCACTCTGGGTGAGGGGGCCTGCGCAGAAGCCCTGGCGGGCGAAGAGCTCGCTGGGAAGCAGCTCCTGGCTCTGGCCGCCGGGGCGGCGCTTCACGAGGGCGTCGTACTCGTCGAGGAGGGGCGGCACCCAGAGGCTGCCGGACTCGACCCAGCCGAAGTTGAGGGTGGGGAAGCGCTCGGCGATGCCGCCCAGCAGGAAGTGCTTGAGGGCGCCCCGGAGCTCGAGCGTGGTGAGCGGGCCGTACTTGAAGACCTGACCATCGGGATCGGCGGGGAGGATGGGGTTCTCGCGACCGAATCCGGGGTGGAACAGAATCGGGATGCCCATCTCCTGCACCGTGGCCCAGAGGGGGTCGTAGGCGCGGTCGTGGAACGGCAGGGCGCCCGGGAACCAGTAGTGGGAACCGGGAAGGATGAGGGCGCGGAAGCCGAGATCGTGGGCCTCCTTCAACTCCTCGATGCCCTTGTCGATGTCGCCGATGGTGATGGCGGCGACGCCGATGAAGCGGTAGGCCTCGCCGGCGAAGTGCTCGTTGAACCAGCGGTAGTAGGCGCTGTTGCAGGCACGCAGGAAGTCGACATCGGGGTCGCGCGAACCGCCGCGCTCGATCACGACCTCGGCGCAGACGCCATCGCTGGTGATGGCGCTCATCCGGTCGTCGAGATCGACGGTGATGCGGAACTCCTCCATCGTGTTCTTCCGCCCGGAGTAGGAGGTCTCCTGGCCGCGGTTGCGCATGTTCTCGAGGATCTTGAGGAGCCGCTCCTCGTCGCGCTTGTTCAGCTCATCCATCTTGGGACGGTGCTTGGGATCGATGTACTCGGAGAGGTCGAGGAACCTCTCGGTGTGACTGTCGGCCGAAATGACGACTCGGGCTGTCATGGCTCTCCCCCGCCGGCCTATCCCCGGCTGTGCTCAAGGCAATGCGGATTGTAACTGGCCATAAGCGGGTCGTGGGGGCGGGAAGGGCGGGGTTACGCCTCGGGGACGCCCTCCACGACCACGATCCTGGCCGTCGCCGCGCGGTGGCGCAGATCGTCCTGGGAGGTGTATTCGTCGGAAGTGACGAAATTCCTTGCGGCTTCGAGGCTGTCGAACTCCATGATGACGATGCGTTTCGGCGCCCAGCCGCCTTCGACCGGCTCGGCGTCGCTGGTGCGGACGATGAACCGTCCGCCCTGTCGTTCAACGATCCCGGGGATCCGCTCCAGGAACTGAGAGTACGCCTCCTGGTCGATGACCTCGGTGTCCACGATGACGTAGCCCTTCATGACGACCTCACTTTCGAATCTGTTCTACACGACGCGCAGGCCGGCTCGTGTAGGCGCGTTACCGCACGGGGGGGCGGTAGGGG
>VXRS01000012.1:0-2575 GCA_009838385.1 Dehalococcoidia bacterium
TCGTCGGCAGCGTCAGTTGTGTTTAAGTGACTGGTCCCCGACCCCGTGACCTGGACGAACGCCGCCGGCAGCGAGGTTCATGGCCTCTACTACCCACCCGCCAGCGACCGCTTCTTCGACGAGGGCCCCCCACCGCTCGTCGTCTTTGTCCACGGTGGTCCCACCGACCACGTCGACGCGGGCTGGCGTCCGCAGATCCAGTTCCTCGCCAGCCGCGGCTATGCCGTGCTGGCGGTCAACTACCGTGGCAGCAGCGGCGCGGGACGCGAGACCATGCTCGCCCTGCGCGGCGAGTGGGGCGTCGCCGACGTCGAGGACTGCCGCTCCGGTGCCGAGGCGATGGCCGCGCGCGGCCTCGCCGATGGCGACCGGCTCGCCATCCTCGGTGGGAGCGCCGGCGGCTACACCGTGCTGCGCTCCCTCCAGGTGCATCCTGGCTTCTACTGCGCCGGCGTCTGCTTCTACGGCATCTCCAACCTGTTTACGCTCGCCAGCGACACCCATAAGTTCGAGGCGCGCTACCTCGATTCCCTCGTCGGCCCCCTCCCCGATGCCTCCGCCCGCTACCGCGAGCGCTCCCCCATCTTCCACGCCGACTCCCTCGCTGATCCGATCGCCCTCTTTCAGGGCGTCGAGGACCGCGTCGTCCCCCGCGACCAGAGCGACTCGCTCGCGGCCTCCCTCCGCACCCGCGGCGTGCCCCACGAGTACCACGTGTACGAGGGAGAGGGGCATGGCTGGCGCAAACGCGAGACGGTCGAGGCCTTCTACTCGTCCGTCGGCCGCTTCCTCCGCCAGTACCTCCTCGCCTGAGCCCTCAGTCCTGCCAGCGCATGACCGCCCGCGCGGCCTCCTGCTCGCGGGCGCTCTTCTCCGCCCAGCGCATCAGGAACTCCTCCCCCACCACCGTCTTCGCCACCGCCCACGGCAACGGCTGCTCCCCGCCGAGCCCCCACCGATCGCGGACCGCCACCAGGAACGCCGTCGCGTCACCCAGGTCGAGTGGTTCCAGCACTTCGCAGTCGAGGGCGCCCACTCCACCCGGGAATGTCGGCGCTCCCGACCCGGTCAGCTCGACATCGAGCCCCTCAAGCTTGTTCCCGTCCCGCCCCGAGCGCAGCCCGAGCGGCTCCAGCAGGTCGGCCTGCGAGTCGCTCAGCAACGTCACCGAGAGCCGCCCGCTCTCCTGCACGAGCTCTTCCGTGTAGTTCGTCTTCGAGAGTGAGACGAGGAGCCGGGGCCGCTCAGGCACGATCGAAGCCCCGAACACCGACACGCAGATCTGGGCGTTCGGCCCCGCCGGCCCGCTCGCCCCCACCGCGCACAGCGGCGCCCAGAAGTGCGAGAGCACGTCGCCCGCGGGCCGCGCTCCCGTCACGGCGTTACCCCTCGTGGAGCACGAGGTAGTTGCCGCAGGTGTCGTCCAGCATGGCCTGGTAGCCCCACTCGCTCCGCGTCGGCTCCTGCACGAAGCTCACGCCCAGGCCCGTGAGCCGCGCGTACTCCTGGTCGAGGTCGTCCACGAAGAAGATCGCGACGGGAATGCCGTCCTTGCGAAGTGCCTCCTGAAACGCCTTCGAGGCCGGATGCGCGTTCGGCTCCAGCATCATTTCAATCTCGCCGGGGTTGTCCCGCGGCTCGACCGTGATCGCGCGGAACTCCCCCGCCGGATCATCCCGCTTCAAGACGAAGCCCAGCACATCCGTGTAGAAGGCGAGCGCTTTCGCCTGGTCGTCGACTGTCACACTCGTGAGTTTGATTCGCATGGCGCGAATGCTACACCCGTCCGTTTGCGACCCGGTCGCCCCCCGCTAGAATCGGCGCGTGGCCGATTGCCTCTTTTGCAGCATGGCTTCCGGCGATATCCCCGTCGAACGGGTCGCCGAGAACGACCATGCGTTCGCCATCCGCGACATCAACCCCCGCGCCCCCGTCCACGACCTCATCATTCCCCGCGAGCACATCGCAGACGCCCGTGAAATCGACGTTGGACACGCCGAGACGCTCGCGGGGCTCTTCACCCTCGCCGGCGAGGTGGGCCGGGTCGAGGGGGTCCACGAATCCGGCTACCGGCTCGCCTTCAATGTTGGCGATGCAGCCGGCATGACCATCCACCACCTCCACCTCCACCTTGTCGGCGGACGCCAGCTCGGCCACGAGGGGTGATCGCCGACCAGATCGCCGCCGTGCGCGAGGAGCTCCTGTTGCGCCCGCCCGGGCTCGTCCGCCACGTCCGCCGCGTGCTGGACGAAGCCCTGCCCCTGGCCCGCTACTGGCTCGCCGACGAGGAACGTGTCGAGTTGGCGGTCTGGGGGCACGACCTTTTCCGCTCCGAGCCCCCCGCTGAGCAGATTCGTCTTGCCGGCGAGGTCGGTGTCGCGATCGACGCCGACTCGCGCGACTACCCCATACTCCTCCATGGCCCCATCGCCGCCGTCGTTCTGCGCGAGCGCTTCCGCATCACCGACGAGGAGGCGCTCATGGCCGTCCGGGACCACACCTCCGGCCTCGCCCGGATGAGCCTCCTCGCCAAGATCCTGCTCATCTCCGACAAGATCGAGAAGAAGAAACGCCG
>VXRS01000012.1:2675-7190 GCA_009838385.1 Dehalococcoidia bacterium
ACGAATGCAATCGCCACCACCACCGCCGCCAGTACGAACAGCGAGACCGTCGCCGCGCGCATGCTGAGCTCGCCCTCGATCGCAGGGCGTCGCAGGCCGCGTGAGGTCCAGCGCGAGGCCGCCGTCACGAACGGGGACTGGCGTGCCGCCGGAGGCTCGAAGGCGTCACCTTCCACTGCTTCGACGGGCTCCGCCTCGCCGTCCTCGGCGGCTGCCGCCGCCGGTACGGGCTGCGTCGTCGCCTCGACGCCCTCGCCCTGGTAGATCGGGCAGGAGGGATGGTCGGCCGTCAGGCAGAACTGCTCCTGGTGTTGCGTCGCAATGCGGGTCGGGTTGGGAAGTCGGTAGCAGCGGTGTGCGTCGGTCGCGTACGTCGCGTGAAGGTCGCTGTCATCGACCAGGCCCAGATACGCGCAGACGGCTGCGGCTTCCGAACCTTCGGATTCAACAGGGAGGCTCACAGCGTCTCCTATCCTGCAAGGCTCGCCACCACGTCCGTATCGTGTCAGAACGTTCGTGCGTTTGCAATTCTTTTGCCCGGACCTTCACGCTTCCACCCGATACACGGTGTGGCCGGACCGTTTCCGTACTTGTCGTAATGCGATCTCCTGCCGTCCGCCGATGCGTTTCAGCAGGTGGTTGAGCCCGCTCACCGCTACGAACCAGTAGGTTCCGCCCGCCGCCAGCCGCCCCCTCGGACCTTGCACGAACTCCGCCTCGATCGCCTCGTCGCCGATCTTCGCCGGCACGTTCGCCACGATCAGGTCGTACTCCCCGGCCGGCACGTCCTCGAGCGCCACGCTCCCCACGACCTCGGCGTTCGCCACGTTGTTCAGGGCGGCGTTGCGGCGCGCGTAGCGAACGGCCAGCAGGTTGCTGTCGGCCAGCACCACCCGCGCCTCCGGAAAGCGCCGCGCGAGCGCGATCCCCAGCACCCCGTAGCCGCACCCCAGGTCGAGGATTCGCTGTGGGGGTTGCTCGCTCTCCAGGCACCGCAGGAGCAGCTTCGTCCCGTTGTCCACCTGGTGCGAGGCGAAGAGCGTGTGCGCCACCTCGAACTCCAGCCGCTCGCCCGCATCGACAAGCGCGACGCGTTTCTTGAAGTACGGATCCAGCGCTGCTTCCGGGCCCATTCCCTGAGTCTAGACCCGCCCCTCGGTTCGGGCGGCGCGACGTTGATCGTTTCGAACCCTGTGTTAGCCTCTTAGGTCGGCGCTTATAGCCTCGCCAGATGTACGACATTCGGCAGGCCTTAAGGCACTGGGCTGAAAACGGTCTCGCTCCTTCCCGGTTGCGGGGCGCTGTTCTGAAACCGGCCTCTGGGCCTGTTTCCGTGCCCAGCGTGAGGACCCTCCTCCCGCCGGAACAACACCTCGGACCCGCGGCTCCCGCGGCGCCGATTTCGGAGATCAACGGTAGTGCCGACGATCAACCAGCTCGTACGCAAGGGCCGAAAGCCCAAGTCGAAGAAGTCGGGCGCCCCTGCCCTGCTCTTCAACTACAACTCCGAGCGCGGGCGACTCTCCCGCGTCGTTGGCCGCGGCGCGCCCCAGAAGCGCGGCGTCTGCACCCAGGTCCGCACCCAGACTCCCAAGAAGCCGAACTCCGCCCTTCGCAAGGTCGCCCGCGTGCGCCTCACGAACGGCATCGAAGTCACCGCCTACATCCCCGGTGAGGGCCACAGCCTCCAGGAGCACTCCGTCGTGCTCGTCCGTGGCGGCCGTGTGCGCGACCTCCCGGGCGTCCGCTACCACATCGTCCGTGGCGCCGCCGACTCCACCGGCGTCGCCGACCGCCGCCGCGGGCGTAGCAAGTACGGCACGCGGAAGAACGGATAGGGAACGATGCCGCGACGTAACCGCCCCGAACGCCGCATCATCCGCCCCGATCCCCGCTACGGTGATCAGCAGGTCCAAATCCTCATCAACAAGGTGATGACCCGGGGCAAGAAGAGCACCGCCGAGCGCGTCGTCTACGGCGCTTTCGACCAAATCCAGGAGTCGACCGGGCGCGATCCCGTCGACACCTTCCGCCAGGCGATGCGCAACGCGACCCCCGTGCTCGAGGTGAAGCCCCGGCGCGTTGGTGGCACGACCTACCAGGTACCCGTCGAGATCCGTCCCGAGCGGCGCACGGCGCTCGCCATGCGCTGGCTGCTCCAGGGCGCCCGCGGCCGCGGCGGCCACACCATGGCCGAGCGGCTTGCCGCCGAACTGCTCGACGCCGCAAATAACGCCGGTTCCGCAATCAAGCGGCGCGACGACACCCACCGAATGGCTGAGGCCAACCGCGCCTTCGTTCACTACCGCTGGTAGGGCGCGGCTGGAGGAATCAGGAAAACACCATGCCCCGGCCATATGAGATCGAACGCGTCCGGAATATCGGCATCATCGCGCACATCGATGCCGGCAAGACGACCGTGACCGAGCGCGTCCTCTACTACACGGGCATTACCTACAAGATCGGCGAGGTCCACGAAGGCACCGCCACGATGGACTGGATGGAGCAGGAGCGCGAGCGCGGCATCACCATCACCGCCGCCGCCACCAGCGCCGAGTGGAACGACCATCTCGTCAACATCATCGACACCCCCGGCCACGTCGACTTCACCGCCGAGGTTGAGCGCGGCCTGCGCGTGCTCGATGGCGGCGTCGTGGTCTTCGACGCCGTCGCCGGCGTCGAGCCCCAGTCCGAGACGGTCTGGCGCCAGGCCGACCGCTACTCCGTCCCGCGCATCTGCTTTGTCAACAAAATGGATCGCGTCGGCGCCGACTTCGTCCGCACGCAGCAGATGATGATCGACCGGCTCGATGCCAACCCCGTCGCCATCCAGCTCCCCATCGGCGCCGAGGAGCACTTCCAGGGCGTCATCGACCTCACCGAGATGGCCTGCTGGACCTTCGGCGGCGAGAAGGGCGAGGAAGCCATTTGTGGAGAGGTTCCCGCCGACCTTCTCGACGAGGCCACCGCTGCCCGCGAGACCCTCGTCGAGCAGATCGGCAACGTCGACGACCAGGTGGCCATCAGCTACATCGAGGGCCACCACGTGAATGGCCACGAGCTGCGCACCGCCATTCGCCGCGCCACCCTCGCCAACACCATCACCCCCGTCCTCTGCGGCTCCGCCCTCAAGAACAAGGGCCTCCAGCCGCTGCTCGATGCCGTCATCGACTACCTCCCCTCCCCCGAGGACGTACCCCCCGTGAAGGGCGTCGACGCCAACGACGGGACCGAAATCGAGCGCGCCGCGGACGACGATGCCCCCCTCAGCGCCGTCGCCTTCAAGATCGTCGCCGACCCGTACGTGGGCAGGCTCGCCTACGTCCGCGTCTACAGCGGCGTCCTCCAGGCTGGCGCCTCCGTCTGGAACAGCGCCAAGGGGCGCCGCGAGCGCATCGGCCGCCTCCTCCGCATGCACGCCAACGACCGCGAGGAAGTCGACGCGCTCTACGCGGGCGGGATCGGCGCCGCCGTCGGCCTCAAGCAGACCTTCACCGGCGACACCCTCTGCGACCCTGACTCGCAGGTCGTGCTCGAAGGCATTGCCTTCCCCGAGCCGGTCATCAGCGTCGCCCTCGAGCCCCGTTCCAAGCCCGACCAGGAGCGCATGGCCGACGCCCTTACCAAGCTCAGCGAAGAGGACCCCACCTTCCACTGGCGGTTCAACGACGAAACCGGCCAGACCATCATCTCGGGCATGGGCGAGCTCCATCTTGAGGTGATCGTCGACCGCATGAAGCGCGAGCACCGCGTCGAGGCCAACGTCGGCCGCCCGCAGGTCAGCTACCGTGAGGCCATCCGCCGCCACGCCTCCGCCGAAGGCCGCTTCGTGCGGCAGACCGGCGGCCGCGGCCAGTACGGCGTCGTCGAGCTCGAGATCGAGCCCGGCGAGAGCGGCGACGGTTTCTTCTTCGAGAATCGCGTCGTCGGCGGGTCCGTGCCCGTGGAGTACATCTCCGCCGTGCGCGCCGGCGCTGAGGAATCTCTCGATTCCGGTCCCGTGGCGGGTTACCCCGTGCTCGATGTCCGCGTCGCCCTCGTCGATGGCGCCTCCCATGCCGTCGACTCCTCCGAGATGGCGTTCAAGAATGCGGCCATCCTCGGCATGCGCGATGCCCTCAAGCAGGCGCAGCCCGTGCTCCTCGAGCCGCTCATGCGTATCGAGGTGCGCGTCCCCGAGGATCACTTCGGTGCCGTCGTCGGCGACCTCAACAGCCGCCGCGGCCACGTCGTCAGCCAGGACACGATGGGCAAGCTCCAGATCGTCAACGCGACCGTGCCGCTCGCCCAGACCTTCGGCTACTCCACCGATCTCCGCTCGCTCTCGCAGGGTCGGGCGACCTACACCATGGAATTCGACCGGTACGAACCCGTACCCCAGAGTGTCTCCGCCACGCTCGTCGAGCGGTCGGCGGTCGGCGCTGTCTGACTCACACCAGAAGGAACGAAAGGGAAAGAAGATGGCGAAGGAGAAGTTTGAGCGGAACAAGCCGCACGTAAACGTGGGGACTATTG
>VXRS01000185.1:0-1705 GCA_009838385.1 Dehalococcoidia bacterium
AGAGGAGGTTGAAGGAGCCGATGAAGTCGCCGACGACATCGACGTACATGAGGTTATAGCCGATGACGAAATAGGCGAGGCCAGCGATCGAGTAGATGCCGATGTTCTTCAGGCAGATCATCGACGCGTTCTTGGTCCGGACCGAGCCGGACTCGAGCATCGTGAATCCGGCGCACATCCACATCACCAGCGCGCCCCAGATGAGGAAGGCGAAGGTGTTCAGGACGAACTCGGTCTCGCCGTCGACCGCGGCAGCTTCGGCAATGGCGGGGCGGCCGAGGAAGATGGCGGCCGCTCCGATGGCGGTTATGGCGAGGATGATCGCGGGACGGCGATAGGGACGGAGTTTCGCGACCATTCGCAGGCCTCCCAGACACGTCGGAGACGTGCCGGGAGCCTACACGAACGGGAATAGCCCGGGAGTGACCCCGCTCACGCCCTGGCCGTGCCCGGAAGAGCGTCCCGCGGCCGGGCCAGGAGGGGCCGGAAGCGAGCGCCGGCGGCTAGCGCGGGTTCCGGACTGCCAGGTGGCGGTTGCCTTCGTAGCGCCCCGCCTGGACCTCCCAGATACCCCTCGCCGGTCGCTGCGGCGGTATCTCGAAGAACGGGCGGACATGGTCCTGCATCAGCTGTTCGATCACGTCCGCGTAGGAGGGGTCCGCGACGACGTTCCAGTTCTCTTCGGGATCCTCCTGGAAGTCGAAGAGCTGTACCGGCTCCTGCGTGTCCTCGAAGACGACGAGCTTGTAGCGGTCGGTCGCGAACATGCCGAACCCGTAGTTCTCGCTGTGGGCGACATCGCGGGTGGGGCCGGTTCCACTGCCGTCAACGTGGCCGATGAGCGAGTTGCCCTCGTTGCCCGGGAGGGGGGCGATGCCGGTCAGGGCCTCGATCGTGGCGGTCACATCGACGTGCTCGACGATGCCATCGACGACGCTGGCCTCCATGCCGGCGGGTGGCCGGATGACCAGGGGCACGGTTGCCGACTGCTCGTAGAACAGCATCTTCCAGAGCATCCAGTGGTCGCCCATCATCTCGCCATGATCGGCGGTGTAGATGATCCAGGTGTTGTCGAGGATGCCCTTGCGCTCGAGCGCGTCGACGATGGCTCCGACCTGGTCGTCGATGGCGGTGATGTTGGCGTAGTAGTAGCGCGTGAGGAGCTCGACGATGTCGTCGGTGAGCCCCTCCCACTGGGCCGTGGTCTGGAGCCAGCGCATGAGGGTGTGGAGCGGTCCCGACTCGGGCACCTGCGGCGGAATGCGCTCGCCGACGGGGATCTCGACCCGGCGGTAGAGGTCGACGTAGTCGCTCGGGGCGTCGTGCGGTTCGTGCGGCCCGGGGAACCCGACCCACTGGAAGAAGGGCTCGTCGCGGTCGTATCCGTCGATCCAGTCGACGACCTGCTGGCCGGTCCAGGTATCGAGATAGGCGTCGTTGGGCAGGGGCGTGGATTCGGGGAACCACATGGGGAGGCCGAGGTGGTCGCGCGTCTTCTTGGGATAGGCGCGCAGGTGGAACCACTCCCCGTACATCTCGAAGAGATCCCGCTCCTTCAGGTGGTCGACGTACTCGCAGTCGAGGCCCATGACGCCATTCTTCTCCGGCCCCGGGTGCGGCTCATCGAAGCCGACCGCTCGATAGCGCGCCGTCACGTTCGGGTCGGACACCATGTCCGGCCTTCCGCAGACGAGCGTCTCGTCGG
>VXRS01000185.1:1805-3097 GCA_009838385.1 Dehalococcoidia bacterium
GTCACGTTCGGGTCGGACACCATGTCCGGCCTTCCGCAGACGAGCGTCTCGTCGGCGAAGAGATGCATCTTGCCGATGCAGCTCGTGTAGTAGCCGGCCTGCTGGAGGTGCTGGGCGAGGTTGGGGATGTCCTGGGTCATGTCCCAGTCGTTCTCGAACACGCCATGGTCGCGGACATAGCGCCCGGTCAGCAGCGACCAGCGGGCAGGCATGCAGAGCGGTCCCTGGCAGAAGGCCCGGCCGAAGCGCGCGCCCTCGGCCGCGAGGCGGTCGATGTTGGGCGTGCGGATGATGTCGTTGCCGTAGCAGCCGAGCGCGTCGGCGCGGTGCTGGTCAGCCATGATGACGACGATGTTGGGCCGGGAGTCAGCAGGCATGGGGTGTTCCTCCTGGGGTGTGCGGGCGCTCCATCGGCATGATGGCCGTCATCGACGCCTCTGGTAGGGGCTCGATGCTTCGTTGATCGCGTCGGAGAGGAGATTGAGGCAGAAGAGGAGGAGAGCGAAGACGGCCCCCGGGCAAACGGCGTACCACCAGGCCTCGCGCAGGTACTGGCGGCTGACGTTGAGGAGGCCGCCCAACGACGGCGCGGGGGGATTGTCGCCCAGGCCGAGGAAGCTGAGGGCGGCGGTGATGAGCACGGCCACGGCCATCAGCAGGGCCATCTGGGTGAGGAGTGGCGGGAAGGCGTTGATGGCGATGTGGCGGAAGATGATGCGCACTGGACGGGCGCCCAGCGCCTGCGACGCGAGCACATAGTCCTTGTTCTTCTCGGCGAGCATCTGGGCGCGGGCCAGCCTCGCGAAGGCGGGGATGGTGAAGAACGCGATCGCGATCCCGATGCTCCGTACGCCGGGCCCGAGGATGTTGAGGATGGCCAGAGCGGCGATCAGGCCGGGAAACGCCAGCAGGGCATCGACGAGTCGCATGGCCGCGGCTTCGAGAATCCCGCCGATGAAGCCGGCAAGGAAGCCAATCGTCACACCAATGGACGTGCCGACGGCGACGCTGATGAGGCTCACGGCCAGAGATGCCCGCAGACCGAAGAGGGTGCGGGAGAACAGGTCGCGACGGAGTTCGTCCGTACCGAACCAGTTCTCGGTCGAAGGACTGAGGAATCGCCCGGCGGAATCCTGCGCGATGGGGTCGTGCTGGGCGATGACGGGAGCGCCCACGGCCCCGACGACCAGCAGCACAAGCCCGAGGATCGCGACCATGCCCTGGGGGTTGCGGATGATCCCGTTGATGGTCGAAAAGAGCAGCGACTCGCGGGTCTTGCGCCCCCACCACGA
>VXRS01000185.1:3197-5431 GCA_009838385.1 Dehalococcoidia bacterium
GCCATGACCGTGACGACGGGGATCATCGAATTGCGGAGGGCGTGGCGGACGACGACGCGGCTCTCGGCGAGTCCCTTCGCGCGGGCCGTTCGCACGTAGTCGTTCCCCATCACCTCCGCGATCGTGGTGCGCGTGTAGCGGGCAAGAACGGCGGCCACACCCACCCCCGTCGCGACCGCTGGCAGGGCGAGGTGACGGAGCGACTCGACGGGATCATCGAGGATGGATACCGCGCCGAACACCGGGAACCAGTCGAGCCTGACGCTGAAGACCCAGAGCATGATGATGCCGAGGAGGAAACCGGGGATGCCGATGGCCACGAGCGTGAAGCCCGAGAGCGTCCAGTCCCATCCCGAACGGGGACGGATACCTCCCAGGATCCCGAGGGGAATGCCGACCACGACGGCAACCAGATAGGCCGCCACCGCAAGCTCAACCGTGGGCGGGATGGCGGTGCGCAGCATCCTGCTAACGGGCAGACCGCGGGCAAAGGAGATACCAAGGTCTCCCTGGAAGATGTCCGCGAGCCAGCTAACGTACTGCTCGGGGAGCGAGTCGTTCAGGCCGAGCTGCTGGCGGATCCTGGCAACGTCTTCGTCAGTGCCGTCCTGGCCCGCGAGCAACTCGGCAGGATCGCCCGGCACAAGCCGGAGCATCAGGAAGACCGCGATGCTCGCCAGAACGAGGACGGGTATCGCCTGCAGGAAGCGGGCGAAGACGTACGCGAGCAAGAGTTACGCCTCGAGCCAGACCTTCGCCAGGTTCGGCTGCTCGAAGATCGTGACGAAGTGCTCGTCGTAGCCCTTCACGTTGGCGTTGGCCACCTCGATTCGCTGGTTGGTATGCACGGGCAGGAGCCAGGGATCCTCGAGCCACATCCGGTTGAAGCGCGCGTACTGCTCCTTCGCCTCCTCGCCGAGCGGGTCCAACCTCTCGAGATTGGCGATGATGTCGAGGTACGTCTCCGTCTCGTAGTAGCTCGGGTTGCCCAGGCGGTACGGGAAGGTCTGCTGCATGGTGGTAAGCGGCGAGAGGTTCGAGAACTTGTGGGGCGCGACCCACAGGTCGACGAATCCACGCTGTCGCAGCTTGCCCACCCAGACGCCGATCTCCTGGGTGACGATCTCGACCTCGACGCCGATGTCGGCGAAGTTGCTCTTCAGGATCTCCGCCGTCACTTCCGTGCCGGGGATCGGCTCGATCATCAAGGGCGAGTCCTGCGACCAGCCCGCTTCCGCGAGGAGGGCGCGCGCGCGGTCGGGCTCGTACAGCTCGCTCTCCAGGTCGGGGTCGAACGCGGGCGAGGAGCTCGGCCACGGCTGGGCGGTGAGGTCGCCGAAACCCTCCCGCAGCTCCTCCGTCATGCGCCGCCGGTCGATGGCGTAGAGGAGAGCCTGGCGCACGCGCGGGTCCACCAGCTTGGGGCTGTTGGTCACACAGCCGACGTAGACGATTCCGGCCTTCGGAGCGAGGAAGCCCTGCCCCGTGCGCCTGGCGACCGTGGGCGACACGCCGAGCGACCAGTCGATGTCGCCCGCTTCGAGGGCCAGCCCCAGGGACTCCGTGTCGGGGAAGTTCTGGAGCTCGATGCGATCGACGTAGGGACCGCCCTCGACGGCGGACTGATGCCAGTTGCGGTTAGCCACGAAGCTGGCGCCAACGTCCGGGGTCCACTGCTCGAAGGCGAAGGGGCCGGTGCCCTGGATGTTCTGGCCTTCCTGCAACTCGCGGTACGTGTCCTTCTTCGTGACCAGGAGCTGGGCGAAGAAGTCGGTCATGTTCGGGCGCGGCTTGTCGAACTCGAACTCCATCGTGCGCGAGTCGATCGCCTCCCAACGCGTGAGGGTCACCGCGAACGAGCTGATCTGGAAACGCCCCGCGATGCCCCACGGCTCCGGGTCGAGCATCACCTCGATGCCGTGGAATACGTCCTCAGGGGTGACGGGCGAGCCGTCGTGGAACTCGAGGTCGGGCTTCAGCGTGACCGTCAGCTTGCTGCGGTCGTCGTTGTACTCGAAGCGCTCCGCCAGAACGGGGAACGGGTCGAGGCTGTCCCGGTAGCGGACGAGCGGCTCGAGGACGGAGAAGTAGGGCTCGTTCTCCCAGGTGAAGGAGAAGGGGAAGCCGGTGTTCCAGATGAACGTCGGTGCGGAACCCCGGAGCGTTCCACCGGTCTGGGGACCGCCCTCGGCGGGGGCTTCCGTCGCTGCCGCTTCGGTCGCCGCTGCCTCGGT
>VXRS01000185.1:5531-7079 GCA_009838385.1 Dehalococcoidia bacterium
GCTGAAGCCGTTTGCCATCGACACGCACGCCGTCACGAACGCGCAGTTCGCGGCGTTCATTGAGGCCACCGGATACGTGACAGAAGCGGAGCGCTTCGGGTGGTCGTTCGTCTTCCGGCGGCACCTCTCGCGGCAGATGGCCCGGCGCCTGGAAAAGACGAACGCGGTGGTGCAGGCGCCCTGGTGGCTCGCCGTGCCCGGCGCCCGCTGGGACCTGCCTGAGGGTCCCGGCCGCGACCTCCGGGGTCGCGAACAGCACCCGGTCGTGCACGTCTCCTGGAACGATGCGCAGGCGTACTGCGAGTGGGCCGGGGCGCGCCTGCCGACCGAAGCCGAGTGGGAGTTCGCCGCCCGTGGCGGGCTCGAGCAGGCGGTCTACCCGTGGGGGGACGAGCTCGAGCCGGGCGGCGAGCATCGCTGCAACATCTGGCAGGGCTCCTTCCCCGAGCACGACACCGGCGCCGACGGCTTTACCGGCACCTGTCCCGTCGACAGCTTCGAGCCCAACGGCTACGGCCTCTACAACTGCTCGGGGAATGTGTGGGAGTGGACGGCTGACTGGTTCAGCCCCGACTACCACCAGCACGAAGCAGCGGGGACGCGCCAGAACCCCACGGGCCCGCCGACGGGCACGCATCGCGTCCAGCGGGGCGGGTCGTTCCTCTGCCACGTGTCGTACTGCAACCGCTACCGGGTGGCAGCGCGCACGGGCAATACCCCCGACTCGTCGACGGCTAACTCGGGCTTCCGCTGCGTCCGCGACCTGTAGGGGAACTGGGGCCTAGCGGGCGAACGTATCGACCACGAGCCACGCCACCACCAGCAGCAGCGTTGTCGAGAGGACGCGCAGGATCACGGCTCCGCGGACCCGAGAGGCGACACGGGCGCCGGCCTGCGCGCCAACGACGGCGCCGATGGCGATGAACCCCGCCTCGGCCAGGTGCTCGTCGAGGTGGAGGCCTCCGGTCACGGAGTGCACGACCGTCGCCTCGAGGGCGATAAGCGCATAGGCGAACTGGCTCGTGGCGGTGGCGATGTGGACGGGGAAGCGCAGGACGATCGTCAGGAGCGGCACCTGGAGAACGCCGCCGCCCGCCCCCAGCAGCCCGGAGACGAAGCCCATCGCCCCAGCGATCGAGAGGCCGTGCCAGAGGCGGAAGGTGTAGAAGAAGTTCTGCCCCTCGCGGTCCCGGATGCGGCGGGAGATAGCCCCCCGACCGGTGATGGGTTCCCGCAGGCCGGTCGCTTGCCGGCGCAGGATGAGGTGCGTCGCAACGCCCGCCAGCGCCACGGCGAACACGACGACGAAGACATCGCGGGGGATGATGCCGACGAGCAGCGCCCCGCCGAGAGCGCCCGGGATGGCGGCCAGGGCCCACCAGATGCCACTGCGGTAGTCGATGCGCTTCTGGTAGGCGTAGGCGATGGCGCCGGAACTCGCGTTCGCGAACACCACCGCGAGCGAAATCGCCGTCACCGTGGCGGGGTCGCGGTCGGGGTAGACCACCAGCAGGATGGGGACGAGGAGGAAACCCCCTCCGGCGCCGA
>VXRS01000166.1 GCA_009838385.1 Dehalococcoidia bacterium
TGCTCGTCTTCGTGCTCATGCTCGTCTTCGTGCTCGTGCTCATCGTGGTCGTCGTGGTCGTCGTGCGCCAGTACCTCCGGGAAGGGCCGCAGATCCATGTCGTGCGTCAGTTCCAGCACAGCGCCCCCGGCGCTCTCCGCAAGCTGCTCCTCGACCACGCTCAGTGAGCTGCCGACGATCACGAGCAGGTCCGATTCCGCCGCCCTGGTGATGTCACTCGGTGTGACGTGGAACGTGTGGACGTCCGCATTGAGGGGAACAATGCTCGTGGTCGACACGCGGTCGCCACCCACCTGCTTCACCAGGTCCTCGACGATCGTCGTGGATGTCACGACTGAGAGGGTGGTCCCGGTGTCGTCCGCCCTCTCCTCTTCGCCACCGCAAGCGATCACCAGCAGGGCAACGGCGATGACCGCCGCGGTTCCAAGTCGACTGAGCACTACGCTTCGCTCCTCACATTGGCGCTAAGTGAGACGCAGTATCAATAGGGATGGCGTGAGGGTCAAACCGCGTGCGGCGCACAGGCATGGCTCCCAACTCTGATGGCCACGGCGGGCCGCGGCGGGGAGCTAGGGCAGGGGGCGGTCGGCGAGGATGCGGCCGTCGCGGATCTCGACGAGGCGGTCGGCGCGCTGCGCCATGCGGTCGTCGTGGGTGACCATGATGCAGGCCTTGTCGCGCGAGTGAACCTCGTTCAGGAGGGCGTCGACAACGCGGCTGCCGAGCTCGAAGTTCAGGCTGGCGGTGGGCTCGTCGACGAGGAGGAGGGAGGGGTCGCGCATTAGCGCGCGGGCGATGGCGACGCGCTGGCGTTCGCCGCCGGAGAGGCTCGTGGCGACCTGGTTGCGAACGGCGGTGAGGTCGAGTTGGTCGAGGAGCTCGTCGGCGCGGCGGCGGAGGGCGGTACGGTCAGCCCCGCCGAACTGGCCGACCACGAGCAGGTTCTCGCGGGCGGTGAGGAAGGGGACCATGTTGCTGCCCTGGAAGACGAAGCCGACGCGGTCGCGCCGGTACCTGGTGCGGGATCGGGCGCCGTAGTTGGTTATGTCGTCTCCGTCGACGCGGATGGCGCCGGCGGTCGGAGTGAGGAGGGCTCCGGCAAGGGCAAGCAGGGTGGTCTTGCCGGATCCCGAGGGCCCCTCCAGCGCCACTACCTCACCGCGATCGACATCGAGCGTCACCTCGCGGACGGCATCGATGCGCCGAGCGCCAGACCCGAAGGATTTGGAGACATCGCGCAGTTCGAGGATGGCCACGGGAACGCCCTACTGCTGCTGCATCGCGATGATGGGGTCGACGGAGGCGACCTGTCGGGCGGAGAGCAGCGAGCCCACGACGCCGGCGATGACGACGGAGATGGAGCTCGTCGCCATGGCGTTCGCGGTGAAATCGATAGGGATGGCGTCGGAGGCGAGCACGGTGGCTTCGGTGAGGAGCGCGAGCCCGACGGCGAGGACGGCGCCGACGACACAGACGATGAGCACCTGCAGCAGCCCCTGCACGACAAGGTAGCCTCCGGGTGCGCCGATCGCCTTGAGGATTCCGAGGAGGGACACCTTCTGGAGGGTGATGACGTAGAAGAAGACGCCGATCACCATCGCGCCGATGAGCAAGCCCATGTAGCGGAGGGCGTCGACGGTGGACTGCTGGGCCCGAACGCCCTCGATGTTGTTGAAACCGTCCTGCTTGGTGACGATGCGCCAGCCCTCGCCGCGAACTCCGTCGAGATCCCGCCCCTGGATGAGGACCAGGCTGGCGGCGGGCTGCTGCCCGGCATCGCCGAGGAAGACGAGGTCCCTCCACGAGGCGAGGTCGACGAACATGGCGGGCTGGAAGAAGAAGTAGCCCTGGTCGACGATGCCCACGACGGTGAACTCGCGCGTCTCGAACCCGACGGGGAGGGCGAGGGTCTCGCCGACGCGGGTGCCGGCGACGCGGACCCAGGCGCGGTCGATGAGAATGTCGCCCGGTCCGGAGAGCGAGCGGCCTTCGACGACGCTGGGTTCGGAGAAGGAGCCGGGGATGACGCCGATGATGGCAGCGGTATCGCTCTCCTCGGGGGCGAACTCGATGACGGCGGCGACGTAGCCGATGGGTGCAGCGCGCTCGGCGGCGGCGAGGGCCTGGACCTCGGCGACATCCTGGTCGCTCAGGCGGGAGCGGATGACGGAGAGATTGGAGTTGGCGGCGTAGGCGAGGTGATCGCCGTTGAGCCGGAGGAGGGCAGTGCCAGCGGCCTCGTTGAGGCCGAGCCCGAGGCCCGTGACCATGATGATCAGATAGGCGATGAGGGCAACTACGCCGGTGACGAAGCCGAACTGCAGCTTCCGGCGCCTGATCTCGATGAGCGCGAGCACTCGAAACCGACCCCTCGTGAACCGGGGATTCCGGGACGTGGGAACACGGGAGGGGTTCCGCTGACGGCCGCCCGCCATGACCTTCCCTTGACCACACCCCGGTCAGGTTCCCGGTAGAGTAGCGTCAAATCTTCGGGCCAGGAAACCTGCGGTGGGGGGAGCTCAATGAGCACGGCAGGAATCGTGGCACTTCTCTCAGCAGCCGACTTCGGCGTGTACGCCATGTCACTGGACCAGCGGATCGTGTTCTGGAACCGGGGAGCGGAGCGCATCCTGGGGTATGCCGCCAACGAGGTCGTCGGCCGCCACTGCTACGAGGTGGTGGCGGGGGTGGCTCCGGGGGGTCTCACACCGGCATGCCTGAACGGATGCCCCTCCATGCGCTCCCTCCAGGATGGACGGGTGCCCAGCGCCGCCAGGCTGGAGATGCTGTGTGCATCCGGAGAGCGGAAGTCGGTTTCCGTTACTCCGATTGTCGTTTCGGGCGTCGTGGGCGATGCGCCCTTGCTTGTTCACCTGTTCGAGGACCGCGAGGAGCGGGGCCGTGCCGACGCAGCGCTGGACGAGGTCCGGAAGGAGTTCTCGCAGAGTGGCGTCGACATCGTTTCGGACCAACCGCTGATGATCCCCGCCTCGGCAGCCTCGACGACGCTGACGGGCCGCGAGCTGGAAGTGCTGCACCTGGTGGCTCTCGGCCGTGGGACGGCGGACATCGCCACAGAGCTTGGCATCAGCCAGCACACGGTGCGGAACCACGTCCGCCACTTCCGCAGCAAGCTCAATGCCTCGACGAAACTGGAGGCGGTGATCACCGCCCTGCGCCGGGGCATCCTTGAGTGGCCCGACGGCCCCGGCAACCCTGCCCCGGGGACGTAGCAGTACCGGGATGGCCGACGAGGGAACCCGCGACGCGTACCGGGACGCCTGGCAGGCGTGGATGAAGCAGCTTGAGCGCGTCCACGAGGTGCTGCTGGAAGGGGAGCGGTTGTCGCCGGATCGGCTGAAGGGACTCCTGAACCGGGAGGCGAGGGCCAAGCAGGCCTACGACGAGGCGCGGCTGAAGCTGCTGGGGCTCGATGAGACGGCGGCGCCCGCTCCATCGGGCGACGAGAACCCGTTTCGCTAGCGAACGAAACGTTGGGCGACGGGGCTGGTCTGGTAGACTCGCGCCCGCATACCAGTTTCCTGGAGATTTCCCCATGGTCGAGACCAAGAAGTCGTTTTGCCGCTTTTGCCATGCCTTCTGCGCCATTGAAGTGGACGTCGAAGACAACAAGGTCATCGAGGTTCGCGGTGATACGAGCGACCCGATCTACGGCGGGTACACCTGCATCAAGGGACGGCACCTGCCGGACCAGCACAACCACGAGGACCGGCTGCGCACGTCGCTGAAGCGCATGCCGGACGGCAGCTTCCAGCCGATCCCGAGCGAGCAGGCGCTCGACGAGATCGCGGAGAAGCTACGGTCGATCATCGACGAGCACGGGCCTCGCTCGGTCGCGAGCTACAACGGCACGTACGCGTTCTGCAACGCGATCACGCTTTCGGTGACGCGGGCCTGGCACGCGGGCATCGAGTCGCCCTCGTACTACACGAGCGTGACCATCGACCAGCCGGCCAAGGCCATCGCCGCCTCACGGGCGGGCACGTGGCTGGGCGGCAGCCAGAACTTCGAGACGGCGGACGTGGCGATGCTGATCGGGAACAACCCGGTCGTGTCGATGTTCGGGGGAATTCCCCCGTTCAACCCGTGGAAGCGCCTTCGGGACGCGCAGAAGCGCGGGCTGAAGCTGATCGTGATCGACCCGCGGGAAACGGACGTGGCCAAGCGGGCGGACCTCTACCTGCAGGTGAGGCCGGGCGAGGACCCGACGCTGCTGGCGGGGATCGTCCGCGTGATGTTCGAAGAGGGGCTCGTGGACGGCGACTTCCTCGCCGGGAACGTGGCCCACGTAGAGGACCTGCGGCAGGCGGTCGACAGCTTCACGCTGGACTACGTGGAGGAGCGCACGGGCGTGGCGGCGGCGTTGGTCGAGCGCGCGGCGCGCATGTTCGCGGAAGCGCAGCGCGGTGTCGCCTCGAGCGGCACGGGCGCCAACATGTCGCCCCATCCGAACCTGACGGAGCACTTCGTGCAGACGCTGAACACCCTCTGCGGACGCCACCTGCGCGAGGGCGAAGTGGTGCCGAACCCGGGCGTCATCGGGCCGGAGCGGCCGTGGTTGGCGCAGGCGAACCCGCCGAATCCCGCCTGGGGCAAGGGCGAACCGAGCCGCGTGCGGGGGCTGGGCGAGGTGTTCGGCGAGATGCCGACGGCGGCCCTGAGCGACGAGATCATCACGCCGGGCGAAGGGCGCGTACGCGCCCTCATCAGCGTGGGCGGCAACCCCGTGGGGGCATGGCCCGACCAGCTGAAGACGATCGAGGCGATGAAGCAGCTCGACCTGAACGTGAGCATCGACATCAAGATGTCGCAGACGGCGAAGATGGCGGACTACGTGATCGCGCCGAAGCTCTCGCTGGAGCGGCCTGATCTGACGGTCCTGACCGACTCGTGGTACCCGGTGCCGTACGCGCACTACACGCCGGCGATGGTCGAGGCCGAGGACGACGTGATGGAGGAATGGGAGTTCTTCTGGGGCATCGCCCAGCGGCTGGGGACGGAGATCGACCTGGCCGGCGGCCCGATGCCCATGGACGCGAAGCCGAGCACGGACGACGTGCTGGACCTGATCACGGCAAAGTCGCGCATCCCGCTGGACGAGGTCCGGGCCGTGGACGGCGGCGGCATCTTCGAGCGCGAGGAGGTGCGTGTCGGCGCGAAGGCGGCGGGCACGGACGCGCGGCTCGACGCCGCTCCGCCGGACCTGGTGGAGGAGATCGCCGAGGTGCGGGAGCAGCCCATCGTGGAGGGCGCCGGCTACCTGCCGGGGGAGGAGTTCTCGCACCGGCTGATCAGCCGCCGCATGCGCGAGTTCTACAACTCCTCGGGCCGCGACATCGCGGGGCTGACGGCGCGCGACGGCGGCACGAACCCGGCCTTCATGAACCCGCGCGACGGCGAGGCGTTCGGCATCGAAGACGGCGCGATCATCGAGATCGAGTCCAGCCGGGCGACGATCCTGGGCGTGGCCGCGTTCGCCGACGACGTGCCCTCGGGGGTCATTTCGATGGCGCACTCGTGGGGCGATGTCCCGGAGACGGACCACGACGTTCGCAACATCGGCGGGAGCACCAACCGCCTCGTGAACAACGAGGAGGCGTACGACCCCATCACGGGCATGGCGCGGCAGAGCGCGATCCCGGTGAACATCCGCCCGGCGAAGGAGCCGGTGGGCGCCAGCTAGGCGAGGAGGCACCATGGCCGACGCGAAGTCCGGCACGAACGACGTCTGGGAGGCGATCTACACGCAGCGGGCCATCCGCCGCTGGACGGATCAGCCGGTCCCGGACGAGCTCATCTGGAAGGTGATCGAGGCGGGCACGAAGGCCCCGTCGGGGAGCAACACGCAGCCCTGGCGTTTCCTCGTGATCAAGGACCAGGAGACGCGGGACGCGATCTCGGCGCAGCTGCGCAAGGGGCTCGAGAACCCGGGTCTGCAGTCCATGATCGACAACGCGATCAAGTCCGGGACGAAGGGTGAGCGCCTGATGATGACGGGCGCGCGCGGGCTCTTCGAGAACCTGGCGTCGGCACCGGTCTTCATCGTGCCCTGCCTCTACCAGGTGTCCTCGCCGACGCAGGATCCGACGACCCTGCTGGCCGGGAGCTCGATCTACCAGGCGGTGCAGAACATCATGCTGGCCGCACGGGCGCTGGGGCTCGGGACCGTGATGACGACCTTCCAGGGCGCGGTCGACGGGGTGCTGCGCGAGCGCTGCGAGATTCCCGACGAGGCGGTCCCGACGGCGATCATCCCCATGGGCTTCCCGGACGCGAACTTTGGTCCGACCAACCGCAAGCCGGTGGACGAAGTGACGAACTGGGAGCGCTGGGACGTCACCCAGGCGCGCGAGTAGCGGGGAGCGCCGCCCGCACGAGCGAGGGGTCGAGCGATGATCGCGCTCTACCGCTTCTGGCCGGAGTCCCGCGCGGCTGTGCGCGAGACAGTCGAGGGGGCGGGAGCGGCCACGCGCGGCAAAGGCGGGCTGGCGCTCGCCGAAGTGACGACGACACTGGGGGCGTACGACCTCGCAGTCGACCTTGAGGAAGCGGGGAGGGCCGGAGAGGCGGCGTCGCGGGCGCTGGGGGTGGCGGAGGCGGTGGTCGCGGGACGGATGTGGCGCGATGGGACGGGCTGGGCGGTTGGGCTGGAGGCGACGGGCATCGCCATTCCGGAGCCGGAGATTGAGGCGTTCGACGGCATCGCGGCGGACGTGCCGTTCCTGCTGCTGCGGGCGATGGGCGGCTGGAACCTCGTGGCCTCGCCGGACCGGGAGACATGGCTGACCCTCTCGATGACGTTCCTGAACCGGCGCGCCTACCAGCGCTTCAACACCGAAGGGGCGTGGTTCAGCCCGGACGTGAACGAGCTGGCCTCGCTGGTGATGGGCACGCACAACACGCGCGACGTCGAGGGCACGTGCCTGACCTACGACATCCCGGGGCTCTCGCTGGTGGACTGGGA
>VXRS01000140.1 GCA_009838385.1 Dehalococcoidia bacterium
CACCCCCTCCTCCATCCCCACCAGGAACACGATCGGGAATTCGAGTCCCTTGGCCGCGTGAAGCGTGATCAGCGTAATCGCCTCGACCGCCCCCTCCAGCTCGTCGACGTCCGCCACCAGCGCCACGTCCTGCAGGAAGCTGGCGAGGTCGGCCGCCTCCCCGCCGGTCGTGTCCTCGTACTGCGCCATCACCGTGCGCAGCTGCAACACGTTCTCGAGCCGCTCCTCGCCGCCCTCTTCGCGGTCCCGCAGGTACTCCACGTACCCGCTCTCCTCGAGCACGTAGTCGAGCAGCTCTGCCAGCGGACGCTCGCGCTGCCCACGCATCGCCTCGATGGCGTGCACGAAGCGCCGGATGGCGGTCGCCGCCCGGGCGGCGATGCCGGGAACCGGCTCTCCCCGCGAGACCGCCTTGCAGGCGTCCCAGACGGCCAGCCCGGTCGAGCCGGCGTACTCCGAGAGACGCGCCAGCGTCGTGTCGCCGATTCCCCGCGCGGGCACGTTGATGATGCGCAGCAGGCTCGCCTCGTCGAGCCGGTTGTGGACGAGCCGCAGGTAGGCGACGAGGTCTTTGATCTCGCGCCGCTGGTAGAAGCGCACGCCCCCGATAAGGCGGTAGGGGATGCGGTGCCGCACCAGCGCGTCCTCGATCGGCCGCGACTGCGCGTTCGTCCGATACAGCACCGCGATCGACCCGAGCGGCGTGTCCGTCGTCGCCAGCCGCTCCACCTCCCGCGCCACGAACTCCCCCTCCTCCTCATCGTTGTAGGCCTCGTACTGGGTAAGCGCCTGGCCGTCCTTGCGCTCCGTCCAGAGGGCGCGCTCGATGTGGCTGCGGTTGTTCTCGATGACCGCGTTGGCCGCGTCCAGGATCGGCTGCGTCGAGCGGTAGTTCTGCTCCAGCAGATAGGTGGTCGCGTCGGGGAAGTCGCGCAGGAAGTACTGCGTGTTGCGCGAGTCCGCCGCCCTCCACGAATAGATGCTTTGGTCAGGGTCGCCGACCACACAGATGTTCCCGTGCACCGAGGCCAGCTGCCGCGAGAGCGCGTACTGCGCCGGGTTCGTGTCCTGGAACTCGTCGACGAGCACGTGCAGGTACTGCCCCGCCCGCCGTTCCAACGCCTCCTCCGACTCCCGGAATAGCCGTACCGTCTCCGTCAGCAGATCGTCGAAGTCGAGCGCCGAGGCTTCTCGCAGGCCCTGCTGGTAGCTCTCGTACGCCCGCGCCACGATCTCCTGGAAGTAGCTCTCGCTCTGCCGCTTGAAGTGGTCCGCGCCTCGCATCTCGCTCTTTGCGCTGGAGATAGCCGAGAGCACCGACCGCGGCGTGAACTGTCGCGTATCAACGTGCAGCGAGGCCAGCACGCGCTTCATCAACGCCGTCTGGTCGGCATCGTCGTAGATGACGTAGTCGGGCGAGAGCCCGATGTCCTGGCCGTGGATGCGCAGCCAGCGCGCGCACATCGAGTGGAACGTCCCGAGATGCAGCTTGGCCGCGTCCTCGCCGAGGAGGCCCTGCGCCCGCCCCCGCATCTCCCGCGCCGCCTTGTTCGTGAACGTCACCGCGAGGATGCGCCACGGCGCGATCCGCTGCTCCCCCACCAGCCACGCGATCCGGTTCGTGATGACGCGCGTCTTGCCGCTGCCCGGCCCCGCCAGGATGAGTTGCGCGCCCTCGCCGTGCTCGACAGCCGCGCGCTGCGCCGGGTTCAGACCCTCGACGGCAGGGGACGGATGCTGGGCAGCGGGCACGCGCCTATCGTATCGGCTCCCGACCTCCCGCGCCCGAGTGTGATCAGCGGACTGAACAGTTTCGTCGCGCGCTTACGGGGCGATGCTGTACCCTCAGAACGTGGCGGCGCGGTGAGCGCGCGGCGCGTCGAGTGCGTGGCCCGAAGGTAAGGAATTCTCGATGTTCGATTGGCCCGGCGGCTCCTGGCAGGACACCGTTCGGCTCGTCCTCACGGTCCTCTCGATCTACGGCGCCGTCATCTGGGTCGCCCTCATCTTCTGGGTATTCCGCGACATCCGGCAGCGCACCCGCGACCCCATCATGCAGCTCATCTCGATCCTGCTCGTCCTCGCCTTCTTCCTGCCCGGACACTGGGTCTACCTCATCCTTCGCCCCCGCCAGACCCTCACCGAACTGTACGAGCGCTCCCTCGAGGAGGAGGCCATCCTCCAGGACCTCGACGACCAGAAGGCCTGCCCCGCCTGCCGCCGCCGCGTGCGCGACGACTACCTCGTCTGTCCATTCTGCCTGGTCGACCTCAAGGAACGCTGCGAGGCCTGCGACAAACCCCTCGACTTCGGCTGGCTCGCCTGTCCCTACTGCGGCCACGAGAAGGCGCCCGCCGCCGCCCCCGGTCCCGCCGCCAACCACATAGAAGAGGAACCCGGCCGCCGCCCCCTCGGCGGACTCGTCCGCCGCTCCACCTCCCTCGTCCGCCGCCGCGACAGCTAGCCCAGCGCCGCCGCCACTCGCTCCGACAGCCCCGCCGTCCCCAGCAGTTCTGCCATCCGCTCCAGCTTGCGCTCCCCATGGAAGCGCGTCCGGTCGAAGATGCCTTCAAGCGCGATGACCGTGTTCTCCGTGTCAGTGCGCGAGAGCATGACGGGCACGCCCCGCGCGCTGGCGGCGTCGAACAGGTATTCGCTGGGACGCCGCCCACCCGTCAGGATCAGGCACGCGGGCTCCGTCGCGAGCGCCGCCAGGTGCTGGTCCGTCTTGTCGAACCGCACCACCACCGCCTTCGTCTCGAAGCGCTCAAGGTACGGCTGCCCCGAGTCCGACCCTATAGGCGCGATCACGAGGTGGTCGCAGGTCGGGTCCAGCCCGTCGCCCTCCACCAGCGTCTCAGCGCGCAGGGTCGCCTGCGCCTCCGACACGCTGAACCCGGCCAGGGTGCGGTCTTCAGCGACCGTAATCAGCGGCGCCCCGCCGCACTCTTCAGGAGCCTCCCCCAGGGCGGAGGTGGCCACGTCGAGCGCGACCACCGCGGTCGGCGCCACCTCAGCCACGCGCGCTTCGTCGGGAAGCCCGCGCGTCACGAGAATCGTGGCGTCCGATCGCTCCAGCGGCTCCTCGAGCTCCGCGACGACGATCTCGTCGCCGCTTGGCGGCGGGATCATGCTCGCCCCCACGGGCGTCGAGGCGCTTCCCGGCGCGAACTCGAGGGTCGAGAACCAGTGCGCGTCGGCGGCGGCATTGCTGGCGTCGTCAGGGCCTTCGCCCCGCACCAGCCAGACGCGCTGGCCCGTGTAGGCGAGGTCGCGGGCCACGCTGGCGGCGACGCCGGTCTTGCCGGCGCCCGGTGTGTCGGAAATCACGCTGAGCAGGGGCATCGCGCCGAATTGTGCGCGCCACCCCGCGCTTGCGGCAAGCGCGACCCCCCGACCGGTAGACTGGCGCCGCCGCGAACGCCCCGTCGCGGTACGCAAGGGGGATGCCATGAAGGTCGCCGATGCCGTAGCCGAAATCCTGAAGCGCGAGGGCGTCGAGTTTCTCGTCGCCTACCCTGTCAACCCCATCATCGAGGCGGCCGCCCGCGCCGACGTCCGCACGATCATCGTCCGCCAGGAACGCGTCGGCCTGCACATGGCCGATGCCTTCAGCCGCGTGAACTCAGGCGATCGCATCGGCGTCTTCGCCATGCAGCACGGCCCCGGCGCCGAGAACGCCTTTGGCGGCGTCGCCCAGGCCTACGGCGATTCCGTCCCCATCCTCGTAATGCCGGGCGGCTATGCCCGCCGCATCACCAACACGGCTCCCAACTTCAACTCCTTCCTCAACTTCCAGCACGTGACCAAGTGGACCGAGCAGGTCACCCTCGGCTCGACCGTCCCCGATGTCATGCGCCGCGCTTTCACCCAGGTGCGCAACGGCCGCCCCCGCCCCGTCCTCATCGAGATTCCCGGCGACGTGTTCCAGGAGGACGTCCCCGACGACTTCGTGTACGAGCCCGCCCCCGCCCTCCGCTCCGGTCCCGACCCCGAGGCCGTCAAGACCGTCGCCGAGGTGCTCCGTAACGCCGTGCGGCCCGTGATCTACGCCGGCCAGGGCGTGCACTACGCGAAGGCCTGGGATGAGCTTCGCGAGCTCGCCGAGCGCCTCCAGATTCCCGTCACCACGAGCCTGCAGGGCAAGAGCGCTTTCCCCGAGAACCACCCCCTCTCCCTCGGTTCGGGCGGTCGCGCCATTCCCCGCGCCGTCCACGAGTTCCTCCAGGACGCCGATGTCATCTTCGGCATCGGCTGCAGCTTCGCGGCAACCGGGTTCGGGGTCGCGATGCCGAAGGGGAAGACAATCATCCACGCCACCCTCGACCCGGCCGACGTCAATAAGGATGTCGCCTCCGCCCACGCCCTCATCGGCGACGCCAAGCTGACGCTCGACGCCGTCCTCTGCGAACTCGACGGCGCAAGCGCCTCACGCGACGGCGTCACCGACCGCATCGCCACCATCAGGGCGGAGTGGCTCGAGCAGTGGAAGCCGAAGCTGACCGACGACTCCTCCCCGCTCTCCCCCTACCGCGTTATCTGGGACCTGCTGCACACCGTCGACGTGGACAACACCATCATCACGCACGACGCCGGCAGCCCCCGCGACCAGCTCTCACCCTTCTGGGAGAGCCGCACGCCCCTCAGCTACATCGGCTGGGGCAAGACCACCCAGCTCGGGACCGGTCTCGGCTACGCCATGGGCGCGAAGCTCGCCCGGCCCGACCGCCTCTGCATCAACGTCTGGGGCGACGCTGCCATCGGCTTCACCGGCATGGACTTCGAGACGGCCGTGCGCGAGCGCATCCCCATCCTCTCCATCCTCCTCAACAACTTCTCGATGGCGATCGAGCTGCCCATCATGCAGGCCGCCACCGAGAAGTACCGCAGTACCGACATCAGCGGCAACTACGCCGACATGGCCGCGGCCTTTGGTGGCTACGGCGAGCGCGTTACCGACGCCTCCGAAATCGTGCCCGCCATCAAGCGCGGCATCGCCCAGACCGAAGCCGGCAACCCTGCGTTGCTCGAATTCATCACCCAGAAAGAGATCGAGATTTCCAAGTTCTAGGGCAGGAACGGGCCTGCTACGTCACCAGCGCCGCAACCGCGACCGCGATGGTCGCAATCCCGACGTTGAGGGCCGCCACGTAGGTGACAATCCGGAGCTGGAAGGTCGCCAGGTCGGCCTGCACGTTACCCTGCATGCTCGCGAGGTCGCCTTGCACCTCGGCACGGACGGTTGCCAGCTCTGTTCGGAGGATGTCGCGCGTGACGAAGGGACTCAGGATCTCCACGACCGCGTTTGCGGCCGGTTCATCCATGCCGCCCTCGCGCAGCCGGTGATACGCCTCGCGCGAATCGAAAGTGGAAGCCGCCACGCTTATCCTTCCGGCACAGTCATGCTACAGGACAAGCATAGCGATGACAATCCTTGCACGGCTGCTCAGGGCGCTCCGCCATCCGACCGCAGGTCACGCACGACCGCGATCTCCCGGCAATCGGTGAAGAACGGACAGCGCACGCACTCATTCCAGACCTTCTGGGGGAAGTCCATCACGTTCGCCAGAACGAACCCCTGCCGCTCGAAGAAACCGGGCTGATAGGTGAGCGCGAACACGCGCTCGATGCCCATCTCCCTGCCCTCTTCGACGCACTCCCGCACGATCATCGCGCCGACGCCCCTGCCGTGCTGGTCCTCGCGCACCGCCAGCGAGCGAATCTCCGCCAGGTCGCTCCCCATGATGTGGAGCGAGCCGCACCCCACCACCTCGTCCCCCTCGCGGGCGACCTTGAAGTCGCGGATCGCCTCGTGAATTTCGCCGAGCGGGCGTTCGAGCATCTCGCCACGCTGCGCCCAGTCATCGATCAGGGCGTGGATGGCGTCGGCATCGCTCAGGCGGGCCGGTTCGACACAGACCATTGGAAAACCTCCAGGTACGCGGGACGGAACGGCTGACGAGGCTCAGGCCCTTGGCCCGGCCCCGGCTCCGCCGCGCGCCAGGGCGGCTTGAACGCCGCCCTGAGGGGCTCCTTCGGATACTGGTCGCTGCAGCATCGTAGGGTGAGTGTAGGCCCCATTGGGCCTTACACGCTCGCCCCGCGTGCTGGTGTAGGCTCCCGCTGAGCCGACTGGGCCCGGGGAGGAAGGCATGCGCGTCTCGATCATCGGTCAGGCCGCCTTCGGGGAAGCTGTGCTGAAGCGCCTGATCGAGGACGGCGTGGAGATCGTTGCCGCCTCTGCCCCCGAGCCACGCGAGGGCGGCCGCCCCGACCCCCTCTGGGTCGCCGCTGAGGAAGCCGGCCTCACCCCCATCGATACCGCCGCCCTCAAGAGCGAGGACGGCCTTGCCGCCTGGCGGGCCGCGGGGGCCGAGCTCGGCGTGATGGCCTTCGTCACGGAGATGCTGCCCGAGGAAGCCCTCACCGCCCCGGAACACGGCACGATCCAGTACCACCCCAGCCTCCTGCCCCTCCACCGCGGTTCTTCCGCCATGAACTGGCCCATCATCTTCGGCCGCACCGAGACCGGCCTCAGCATCTTCTGGCCCGACAAGGGCATGGATACGGGCCCGGTCCTCCTCCAGAAGACCTGCGAGATTGGCCCCGACGACACCCTCGGATCCCTCTACTTCGAACGCCTCTTCCCCATGGGCGTCGACGCCTTGGCCGAGGCTGTCGCCCTTGTCGATTCCGGCGAGGCGCCCCGCACCGAGCAGGACCACGCCCTCTCGACCTACGAACCGCCCTGCGACGAGGAGCACGCCCGCATTCCCTGGCACCTCCCCGCCCAGCAGGTGTACGACCTCATCCGCGGCTGCAATCCGCAGCCCGGCGCCTGGACCACTCGCCGTGGCGAGCGGCTCGGCGTCTTCGATTGCCGCCTCTCGCTGCGCGACGAGCCCGGCATGCCCGGCGCCGTCCTCCGCATCGAGGAGGATGGCATCG
>VXRS01000068.1 GCA_009838385.1 Dehalococcoidia bacterium
CGTCGCCCACCTTCACCAGCAGGAAGTTCGTGGCCGAGGGCGAGACCGTCAGGCCGAGCGCGTCGAGCTCGGCGCAGAGGTACTCCTTCGCCTCGCGGATGACCTCGCGCGCGGCCACGACGTGGTCGTCGTCGCGGAGGGCGGCGAGGCCGGCGGCCTGCGCGACGGCGTTCACGCTCCAGGCGTGCTGCAGCGCCTGGGCGCCGCCGATGACCTCGGGCTGCGCTGCCAGGTACCCGAGCCGAACACCGGCGAGGGCGTGGTCCTTGGTCAGGGAGCGCAGGATGGCGACGTTCCCGCTGCCCAGGAGCGGCACCGGGTCCCAGGGACTGTCGGCAAGGCTCGCATAGGCGTCGTCGACAAGGAGCAGACCGTGCTCGCCGACGACGGCGGCAAGCTGTTCGACGGCGTCGCGGTCGAGGTAGAGCCCGGTCGGGTTGTTGGGGTTGCAGAGGAACACGAGCGCGGGCTGCAGTTCCCGGATGGTCCCGACGGCCTCCTCGATGCGCCAGCAGAACCCGTGCGCTTCCGTCGCCGTGAGGCAATGCACTTCCGCGCCCGCTACGGCCGCGGCGGCTTCGTACTCTCCGAAGGTGGGGGCGAAGATGAGGCAGCGGTCCCCCGGGCGCAGGCGGGAGCGGGCGACCAGGTGAATGAGCTCGGTTGAGCCGTTTCCAGCCAGCAGGTGGTCGATGGCGACCCCGAGGCGCTCGGCGAGGGCTTCGCGGAGGGCAAGGCACTCGCGGTCGGGGTAGGAGGAGAGGTCGGCGGCGGCCGCCGCCTGCCTGACCAGTGGGGAGGGGCCGAGCGGATTGATGTTCGCGCTGAAGTCGAGCACATCCTGAGGCAGGAGGCCGTAGTCGCGGAGTTCGGCTTCGTCGAGTCCGCCGTGCACCGTCTTCGCGCGAGCCATCGCCAGTCTCTAGCCCACGATGGCGTGGCGTGCGGCAAGCACGCCAATCGCCAGGAGCGCGCCCAGGGCCGCCGTGTACCCCGACAGACGCGTAACGGCGGCAATGTCGCGCGCCTGCGGGTCACGCAGACCCTGTCCGAGGCGGTAGTGATCCGGTTTCTCAAGTTCAATGCCGAGCAGCCAGGCGACGGCGCCCATGGTCCAGCCTGCGTTGGGGCTCTCTGTGATTCGCTGGTCGCGCAGCATCCCTCGCCACGCACGAGCGACGGGGAGACGCATCACGGCGCCGCTTGCGAGCAGCAGGAGAGCGCTGAGGCGAGCGGGGATGAGGTTCACGAGGTCGTCGAGGCGGGCGGCGGCCTTGCCGAGGTACTCGTTGGGGCCGCGAAACCCGAGCATGCTGTCGAGGGTGTTCACGGCTCTGTAGGCTACCGCGCCCGGCACTCCCAGGATCGCGAAGGCGAGCCAGGGGCTGATGTAGCTGTCGGTCGTGTTCTCGGCGACCGACTCGACGGCGGCAGCGGCCACCAGGGGTGGCGTCAGGGTGGCGGCATCGCGGCTGACAAGGGCCCTGAGGCTCTCGCGGGCGTCATCGAGGCGGTCCTCCTCAAGTGCGCGGCGGGTGTTGTCGGCGGCGGCGGAGAGACCGCGCACCGTGAACGTCGTGCGGAGAAACACCGCCCCACCGAGGACGTAGGCGACGGGCCCGAGAGTCATGAGCGCTTCCATGACGAGCCACGCGAGGAAGCCGGAAACGCCGACCATGAGCACCACGACTGCCGCTCCGTAGCTGAAGGCGGCGACGGGAGCGCCCTGTCTACGGCGGGCGAGCAGGTCGGTGGCGCGTCCGATCCAGACGACGGGATGGATCGCCGGTGGCGGCTCCGGCAGGACGCGGTCGAGCGCTGCCGCCAGCACGATCACCGCAACATCGAGTGCGAACCGGCCCCACCACTCCTCGAACACGAGACCTGATCATGCCTCGATTACCGTTCGCAGGCAGGAGGTTGTCGAGGCGAGATGCCGAGCCACGGGCCAAAATCGTGTCATATTTAGTCAAAGCCTCTTTGCCTCGCGGGCTTTCCGGTACAGAATGTCAGCATGCTCACACCTTTGGCCGACCTCGTGTATGCGGGAGACTATCGAGTGAGACATACTGCGCTATGCACCAATTGGTGGAGTGACCGGTGTCTTCGAACATAACTATTACAGCAGATGCGACAGGAACCGACGAGTATTCGGGCGGGGGGTCGTCGCCCCCACAACTAGCAGAGGGCGTTGTTCAACTGATAAACGCCGTGGTCAAGGGGGTCGAACGGCAGATTGAGCCGGCGGGCCTCATCAGCATGGAGTTCTCCATCCTGAAGTCCTTCGCCGAGAAGAGCGAGTGGACGGTGACCCAACTGGCCGACGTCCTTCCAGCCGATGCCCCGCGCATCAGCCGGCTGGTCTCGAAGCTGGTCGACCGGGGGCTGCTGCGCCGCCGGCGCCGCACGGACGACCGACGCGTCGTACTGCTTCGGCTGACCCAGCAGGGGAAGGATCTTTCCGAAGAGCTTCGGCAGCGGGTGAACGAGCACGAGAACCGGCTGCTGGACGGCGTCAGTCCAGAGGAGCTGGAAACGCTGCGGGCCGTGACCTCAAAGATCCTGGCCAACCACGCCGTCATGGAGCAGAGCCGGGGTCGCTAGGCGCTCGCGCCTGCCCGCCCAAGGCCCGGGACGCCCGGATGTCCCGCCGCCACCTGTTCCGCTTGCTTGTCCACACGGCTGGCCGTGGGGAATACTGACACGCACGTGTCAGTGTTGTAGCAGGGGATATGGTGACATGGACCAGCACGCTGAAGGGAACTCCCGACCTCGCACCCGCACATCTCAATTCGACCTGGAGAGCTGGGTCGCGGGCCTGGCCCACGCAATCGCAACCGGCATCGAACGTCAGACCGCGAGGCATGGCCTCACCGTTTCCGAGTTCACCCTGCTGCGGGCGTTCATCGAGAAGCAGGAGCGAACACTCTCGCAGCTCGCGGACGCCCTTCCCATCGAGCGCGAGGGCCTCGCGCACATGGTCGGGACGCTCGTGGACCGGGGCCTGCTCCACCGGCGGGGTCGAACCAGCAACCCGAGAGCGATGCTGCTCGCACTGACTCGCCACGGTCGGTACCTGGCCTGGAGGCTGCACACGCGGATGCAGGCCGAGCACTCGGGGTTGCTTGAAGGGGTCAGCGACGAGGAGATGGCAACGCTGTCGGCGGTTGTCGCCAGGATTGTCGAAAACCACACGACCCTCGAGCAATCGCGGCTCCGGTAGGAAGCGCGAGACGGCACGCCGGGGCTCGACCAGCGGCGCCAACGGGGGATCGGCGCCGGTGGGCTGACCTGACGGGAGCCAGGACTACCTACACCACCCGGGTGGCTTCCCAGCAGTCCCCCGCAGGGTGTTCCTACAGGCTCTTGCACCCCGTGCGAACGTAGTCCACTATTGCGCTGCACCTATCGAGGGTACTTAGGTGCTACTAATTCCCCGGTGATGTGACTGTGTCAACCACTCAAGCCTTGAGGCGCACTGCACCCATCAGGCGCACCTGGATCGCCCTCGCTCTCATGCTTTCCCTCGTCGTTGGAGCCGTGGCGGCCATGGGCTGCTCCGATGACGATGAGACGATCACCGTCTACGCGGGCCGTAGCCAGAACCTGATCGGCCCCCTCCTCGAGCGGTTCGCCGAGGACACCGGGATCGACGTCCGTGTGCGGTATGGCGGCTCCACCGACCTCGCCCTGCTCCTCCAGGAGGAAGGCGACCGGACGCCCGCCGACGTGTTCATCTCGCGCAGCCCCGGCCCCATCGGCTTCCTCGCCGAGCGCGGCCTTCTGGCGGAGCTCGACGACGACGTTCTCGAGCTCGCCCCCTCCAGCCCCTCCGGGTACTGGGTTGCGCTGACCGGGCGCCAGCGCGTGCTCGTCTACAACAAGGAGCTGTTCGACCCGGCCGACCTCCCCACCTCCATCCACGAGCTCACCGATGAGGAGTGGCTCGGTCGCGTCGCCCTGGCTCCCACCAACGGGTCGTTCCAGGACTTCTTCACCCTCTTCCGTCTCTCCGACGGCGACGACGTTGCCCTCGCCTGGCTCAAGACGCTCCACGACGGCGGGGCGCCCGTCTACCCGAATAACGTCTCCATCGTCCAGGCCGTCGCCCGCGGCGAGATCGAGCTGGGGCTCGTCAACCACTACTACAACCTGCGCATCCAGGTAGAGGATCCCTCCACGCCGAGCGAGAACCACCGCTTCCGCGACGGCGACCCCGGCGGCGTCACCATCGCCACCGCCATCGGCGCTACCGCCTCGGGCGACAAGGACGTGGCCCAGAAGCTCATCCGCTTCCTCACCAGCAAGGTCGCGCAGGAGTACTTCGGCAAGGCCAACTTCGAGTACCCGCTCGCCACCGGAGTCGAGCTTGAAGGGGTCGCGCAGTCACCCGGGCCGATCGACCTCGGCGAGTTCGACCGGCTCGGCACCAGCCTCGAACGCACCATCGAGCTCATCCGCGAGGCCGGCTTCGAGCCGTAGGAAGAGCAGGAAGGGAGGGAGTCGGGTGTACCTGTGTATCTGTCACGCCGTGACGGTGGCCGAAGTACGGCAAGCGGCCGAAGCCGGTCCCTGCGACTTCGATGAGTTGGTCGCCCGCTTCTCCCTCGGCGACGACGACAGCTGTGGCACCTGCCTGAACGTCCTCGAGAGCCTCCTGATGGAGACACGGCCCGTCGGGTCGGACGCGAATCAAGAGAACTGCGGCACGGGGTGCCAGCAATCCCCGCAACGGCTCGCCTGCGCGGGAACAACCACTCAAGGGGGCATGGAGTGAAAGCAAAGCCAGGGATTGTGGATGCGCTCAACCGCATCCTCACGATCGAAGTGACCGCCGTCAATCAGTACTTCCTGCAGTCCGAGATCGTCCGGAACTGGGGCTACGACCACCTCGCCGATCGACTTCGCGCCATCAGCATGGGGGAGATGCGGGACATCGAGGAGCTCGTCAAGCACATCCTCTACCTCGAGGGGCTGCCCAATCTCCAGCGCATTGACGTCGTCAAGGTTGGAGAGACCGTTCTCGAGAACCTGGAGCTCGACCTTGAGAGCGAACAGGCTGCCATCGAAGCTCTCACCGAGGGCGTCAACCTCTGCGTCGAGGTCGACGACTACGGCACGCGCTCCCGGCTCGAGGAGATGATTCGGGACGAAGAGACCCACATCGACTGGCTGGAGACGCAGATCGAGGCAATCGGCCAGCTCGGGACCGAGCAATACCTCGCCCAGCAACTCGGGACGGGCGAGTAGGGCTCCGGGAGCGCGCAATGGCCATGGCCTTCCAGCGTCGGAAAATGCGAGAACGAGACGCGGAGGCCCTGGCCCGCTACGTTGCGCGCCTGCTCATCCCCATCTTCTCGGCGATCCTGCGGATCGCGGGCCCGAGTCGCTGGCGCCGCCGCTGAGCATGGCCTCACCCGGCACATCGGGCCTGTTGCTGCTCAACCTCGGGACACCACGGAGCCCCGCTACGAGGGACGTCCGGGACTACCTGCGCGAGTTCCTCTCGGACCCGTACGTGCTCGACATGCCCGCACCCGTCCGCTGGCTCCTCCTGAACCTCATCATCCTGCCGTTCCGTCCCTCCCGCTCGGCCCACGCCTACCGCCAGATATGGTCGGATCGCGGCTCTCCGCTACTCGTCCACAGCGAAGAGCTGCGAAGGAAGGTAGAGGAGCGCCTGGGCGGTGATGTTGCCGTCGAACTCGCGATGCGCTACGGCGAACCTGCTATCGCGGAAGCGCTGGCGCGACTGCGCGCGCAGGGCGTGAACGACCTCTGCGTCTTCCCCCTGTATCCGCAGTACAGCTCCGCGGCCACTGAGTCGTCCGTCGAGGCCGTCCGCTCGGCCGCCACGGGATCCGGGCTCACCATGAGGGTGGCGCCAGCCTTCTTCGACCACCCTCGCTTCATTGAAGCCGTAGCCGAGGCCGCCAGGCCCACGCTCGACGCCACCGAACCGCAGCGGGTGGTCTTCAGCTTCCACGGCCTGCCAGAGCGACAGGTGCGGAAGGCAGACGGAAGCGGGCGCTGCTTCGCCGGACCCGACTGCTGCCTGAGCGGCCATGACGCTCGCATCGACTGCTACCGCGCGCAGTGTTTCGCGACCGCGCAGGCCGTTGCCGATGCGCTCCCGATTCCCGAGGAGCAGCGGATGGTGGCCTTTCAGTCCCGATTTGGGCGCGAACGCTGGATACGGCCACACACCGACCGCGTGCTCGCCGAGCTTGCGCGGGAGGGCGTCCGGCGCGTCGCCGTGATCATGCCCGGCTTCGTGGCGGATTGCCTGGAGACGCTCGAAGAGATCGGCATCCGCGGGGCCGCGACCTTCCGCGAACACGGCGGCGAGAAACTGTCGCTCGCCCCGTGCGTCAATGCCAGTGACCTGTGGGCAGACGCGGTCGTCGCGATCGCCCGGGAGTTGAACCCGGGTATGGATTCCAGCCAGGGATAGTCGGGACTGCAACAGGACATCGTGGAAGCTATTCAGGGTCATGCGCTGCGACCCGAAGAAAAGATTAGGTTGACCTTTATTCAAGTCTTAGTCTAGACTCCCGCCCGGACTCAGTACCTGCATGTTGGGACTTGCGCTGGACGCCACCTCTGGAGCCCGACGGCTCCTCGCGGGCCTTGCCTCGCCCGGAGCCTCCGGTCTGGACACATCCTTGGGAGCGCTCCTGCGGGGCCAGCCCCTTCGCTGGCTCGTAGCGGCTGTCGTGGTGGCCGGGGCAGCCGTGGCGGCCGTCCAGATCGCCGACGGGGCCCTTCTGATCAAGGGATTCGGCGAGGTGGTTCGCCGCCCTGAGTTGCTGCTGCTCCTTCTGGGCGGCTACGCAGCGGCGTTCGTGCTGCGGGCGGTTGCCTGGAAGGGACTCCTCGGCCGCGCCGGGGCGGGAGTGACCAGCGGCCG
>VXRS01000304.1:0-2080 GCA_009838385.1 Dehalococcoidia bacterium
CGCCAGGTCCGCCAGCCGCTGCCCGGTCGTGCCCGCCATCCCGCGATTCTAGGGTGTCGCGGCCGCACTCCCGCCGCCGGCCTTGCCTCCCCGCCCTCCGCCCCCCTAGCGTGGCGACCGTGCCGGCCTCGCGGACACCCATGGTCGTGCTCCTGCTCGGCGTCCTTGGCATCTCCTGGGCCGCCATCTTCGTGCGCCTCGCCGACGAGGCCCCTGCCCTCACAATCGCCGCGTACCGCCTCCTCTTCGCCGCCGGACTCCTTCTGCTGTTCGTTGCCGTCGCCCGCGCTCGCGGCAAGCTCGCCCTCCCGCCCCGCTCCAGCCTCCCGCTGCTGGCGCTCTCTGGCGTGTTCCTCGCCGGCCACTTCTGGAGCTGGTTCGCGTCCCTTGAGCACACCTCGGTCGCCTCCAGCGTCGTCATCGTCGGCCTGCAGCCGCTCCTGGGCGCGCTTATCGCCTACGCGGTCCTGCGCGAACGCCCCTCCTCCCGCGAGTACGGCGGCCTCGCCGTGGCCGTTGCCGGCCTCGTCTGCATCGCCGCCACCGACCTCGCCCGCGGCATTGAGTTCTTCATCGGTGACCTGCTCGCCCTCCTCGCCGCCCTCTTCGTCGCCGTCTCGCAGACCATCCGCCGCAAGACGCGCCACGAGACCGGCGCCCTCCCCTACTCCGCCGTCGCCTATGCCGCTGCCGCTGTCACCCTCTGGCTCGCCGTCCTCATCGTCCGTCCTTCGATCAGCGGGTTCGCCGCCGATGCCTGGGTCTTCATCGTGCTGCTGGCGCTCATCCCCCAGCTCGTCGGGCACACGTCCATCAACTGGGCGCTCGGACACTTGCGCGTCGTCACCGTTGGCCTGGCGATCCTCGGCGAACCGCTCCTCGCGACCCTCTACGCCATCCCCGTCCTCGGCGAGACGCCGCCGATCGGCGTCCTTATCGGTGGACCGCTGATCGTCGCGGGCGTCGCCCTCGGGCTCAGCGGCTCCCGCGCGCCCGTCGAGCCGCCAGCGTGAGCGTCGTCGCGTCGGGGGGCGTCGCGATCGCCCGGCGTATGGCCGCCTCGTGCTCGCCGTCGTGCTCCACCCAGACCGCCAGGTAGGCTCGAAGCGGGAACGCCTGCTGCTCGCCCCACTCGTTCAGCGCCCCCGCCACCCGCACTTCCCGATCCAGCGTTTCGACCGACATCCCCAGCACCGTCCCCACCGCCCGTGCCCGCGACTCCCGCATCGTTTCGACCAGCGTCTCGACCGATTGCTCCCGTACCCGGTCCATGAGCTCTACCCGCCGCGCTTCCAGCACCGCCTCGTCACTTGTGTCCCCGGCCCACAACTCCTTGTCCGGGTCCTGCGCAGCCTCTACCAGCTGCACCAGCATCTGGTCGACGGTGGCGACATGCCGCAGGTGGTCCAGCGCGGTCCAGTCGTCCCCGGAATCCTGTCGCTCCCAGTAATCGTCCGGCACCGACTCGATCAGCCCCTCCAGCACCTGCCGCCGCGCAGCCCCCCGCTCGACCAGTGTCCGTATCTCCGGAACCGCAACCATGCCCCGACTGTACCAGACCCCTCCTCCACCCCCACGACCTGCCCCTGAGAACCTCGCGGGCTACACTGCCTTCGGTGCGCCTCCTCCTCTTCGACATCGACGGCACCCTCATCGCGAGCGGCGGCGCGGGTCGCGACGCTATCGCCGATGCCTTCTCCGACGAATTCGGCCTCGCCGGTCTCGACGGCGTTCAGATCGACGGCCGCACCGACACCGGCATCTTCGAAGACGCCCTGCGGCTCGCCGGCGCCGACCCCACCCCCGCCGCTGTTGACCGCATGACCGAGGCTTACCTTGCCCGCCTCCCCAAGGCGCTCCGCACCCACGATGGCCGCGTCCTCGAAGGCGTCGTCGACCTCCTCGACGGGCTCGATGGCGCCGGTGCCGTCGTCGGCCTCGCCACCGGGAACGTTGCCCGGGGCGCCGAACTCAAGCTGCGCCACTACGGACTCTGGGACCGCTTCGTCGGGGGCGGCTTCGGAGATGTCTCATCCGACCGCGACAGGGTCCTGGCCGCCGCTGTCGAGGAGCTCGCCCG
>VXRS01000304.1:2180-4798 GCA_009838385.1 Dehalococcoidia bacterium
GCGTACTCCCCGTCGGGGAGCCCTGCGTCCGCCGCCGTCACCTGCGGCTCGACCCGCGACGTGAACGCTGTCGCCGCCGCCGTCTCGCCCAGCGCCGCGGCCTGACCGCTCGCTCGCAGGTACACCGCCGGACGCGCACCTGCCTCCAGGCCTTTCTCGGCGCGCAGGTTGCGGATGGCGCGGTTCACCTCGATCACGTGCCCCATCGCCCGCTCCGCTGCGGGATCGCGCCAGACGCCCGCGCTCTTCGGGAACCAGGCCACGATGAGCGCCGGGGCGAGGTCGTCGTCGAGGTGCTCGCGCAGCTTCCCCCAGAGCTCCTCGGTCACGAACGGCATGATCGGATGCAGCAACCGCAGGCCGTGGTCGAGCACGTGCGCGAGCACCGCCAGCGGACGCTCGTCGCCCTCCCGCAGCCGCACCTTGCTCATCTCCACGTACCAGTCCGCCAGCTCGTTCCAGAGGAAGTCGTGGATGCGCCGCGCCGCCTCCCCCACCTGGTAAGCCGTCAGAAGCGAATCGACGTCGCCCTCCAGCCCCTCCAGCCTCGACAGCAGCCAGCGGTCCTCCAGGGCAAGCGTGTCCCGATCGGCCGCGTGCGGACGCTTCACGCGCCGCCCCTCCAGTTGCATCAGCACGTAGCGGGTGGTGTTCCACAGCTTGTTGGCGAAGTTCCGGGCCGCGACCATCCGCTCCTCGGTGTACTTCATGTCCTGCCCGAGGGTGCCCATCGTCAGCAGCGCGAAGCGGAACGCGTCCGCCCCGTACTGCCCCGCCGCCACCAGCGGATTCACCACGTTCCCACGCGACTTCGTCATCTTCACGCCGTTCGCGTCGCGGATGAGCCCGTGGAAGATGACCGTGCGGAAGGGGATGTCGCCGTCGGGCGCGTGCTCGCGCATGTTGTAGAGCCCGAACAACACCATCCTGGCGCACCAGAAGAACATGATGTCGTAGCCCATCTGCATGTCGGTCGTCGGGTAGAAGTAGCGCAGGTCCTCGGTGTCGTCCGGCCAGCCAAGGTCCGAGTGCGGCGCCAGCGCCGAGGAGAACCACGTGTCGAGCACGTCCTCCTCCTGCCGGATCTCCCTGCTCCCGCACGACGCGCACGTCTCCGGGTCCTCGACGGCGACGGTCATCTTCCCGCAGTCGCAGTACCACACGGGAATCTGGTGCCCCCACCAGAGCTGGCGGCTGATGCACCAGTCGCGCAGGTTGTCCGTCCAGTTCAGGAACGTGCTCGCCATCCGACCCGGCACGATCCGGATGCGCTCATCCCGGATGGCCGCGCTAGCAGCGCTCGCCAGCGAGACGCCCGGTGCGTACTCCTTGTTCACGGCGACCCACCACTGCTCGCTCGGCAGCGGCTCGATCACGAAATCGCAACGCTCGCAGCGGCCCACGCTGTGCGTGTACGGCTCCGTCTTCTCGAGGAAGCCGCCGTCCTCCAGGTCGCGCACGATCGCCGTCCGCGCCTCATCGACGGTCATCCCCTCGTAGGGGCCCGCCTCGTCGTTCATCCGGCCGTCTTCGTCGACTGCCACGATCACGTCGAGGTCGTGCCGCTGACCGATGTCCCAGTCGAGCGGGTCGTGTCCGGGGGTGACCTTCAGCGCGCCCGTGCCGAATTCTGGCTGGATCGAGTCGTCCGCCACCACCGGCAGCTCGCGACCCATGATCGGCAGCAGCACCGTCCGCCCGATGCGGTCTTCGTAGCGCTCGTCCTCGGGATGCACGGCCACGCCCGTGTCCGCCACCATCGTCTCCGGACGCACCGTCGCGACCGTCACGGCGTCGGGCAGGGGCATGCCGCCTTCTCCCACCACCGGGTAGCGCACGTAGTAGAGCTGCGCCTCCTCCTCCTCGTGCTCGACCTCAAGGTCGCTGAGCGCCGTGCTGCAGCGCGTGCACCAGTTGATCATGCGCAGCCCGCGATAGATGAGCCCGTCGTTGTAGAGGTTCACGAACGTCGTGCGAACCGCCCGCACGATGTGCGGGTCCAGCGTGAACGTATCGCGGCTCCAGTCGGCGCTCGCCCCCAGCTTCCGGTGCTGCTCGTAGATGCGGGGCCGCAGCTGGCGCACCCACTGCCAGACGCGCGCCTCGAAGCCCTCCCGCCCGAGGTCGTGGCGGCTGAGCCCTTCCTTCTGGAGCTCGCGCTCCATCACGTTCTGCGTGGCGATGCCGGCGTGGTCCTCGCCCGGCAGCCAGAGCGTCGGCTCGCCCTGCATCCGGTGCCAGCGCACGAGCGTGTCCGTGAGCGCATCCTCGAGCCCGTGGCCGAGGTGCAGCTCGCCCGTCACGTTCGGAGGGGGCATCACGATGCTGTAGGGCGCCTCGCCCGGCACGACGCGCGCGCGGAAGTACTCGCCTTCCTCCCAGAAGGCGTAGATGCGGTCTTCCACCGTGCTCGGCTCGTAGGCGGAGGCGAGCCGCGTGCTGGCTGGCGCGTCGGTCATTGCGATTCCCTCACCGATACGGGAACGCCGCCCCCCGGCGGCGCGTGTTGAAAGTGTAGCAGCCGGTCCCGCAATGCTCGGGCGAGGTTAGGGTCCGGCCAGCCGCGCGACCACGGCGGCGACGTTCTGCATGACATCCGGCAGGTTCGCCTCAAGTTC
>VXRS01000304.1:4898-6905 GCA_009838385.1 Dehalococcoidia bacterium
CCGTCGATCCGCGGAGGCACCCGCCGGAGCACTTCGGAGTAGAAGTCGTGCTCGACCGTGGCCGTCGCGACGACGACATCGCCCACCCCAACCGAATCGGCGAGCGCCCCTGCCACCCCCGCGCAGACGACCAGGTCGACATCGGGCAAGTGGTCCAGCAGGTGCTGGGTCGTCACGCCGTACTGGACCTTGCCGAAGCCGCCCTCCGCGAGGATGACCCCGGCGGCCTCGTACTCCCGCACGGCCACCCTGCCCGCCTCCCGGAGCACGGGACTCCCCCAGCGCTCGCCGAAGGCGCCGGCGAGGGCTTCGAACTCCGCTGTGATCGGCGCAACAACCAGCATCGACATAGTGCCTCTACATCGCCCCCAGCCGCCGCGCCGCCTCCGCCAGCGTCTCGTCCGACTTCGAGAACGTGAAGCGCACGAACCGCGACCCTGCCGCCTGGTCGTGGTAGAAGCTCGACCCCGGCACCGGCGCCACCCCCACCCGCTCGATCAGGTGCAGCGCGAAGGCCGTGTCGTCCCCCTCGAACCCGAGGTCGCCGAAGTCCGCCATCACGTAGTACGCCCCCTCCGGCTTGTGGCACTCGAACCCCGCCTCCCGTAGCGAGATGAGCAGCCGGTCGCGCTTGCCCTGGTACATCGCCCGAAGCTCCGGGTAGTACGGCTCGCCTTGCTCCAGCGCGACCGCTCCCGCCTGCTGCAGCGGCGCCGGCGCCCCCACCGTCAGGAAATCGTGCACCTTGCGAATCGCCTCACTCAGGTGCGGCGGCGCGACGACGTACCCCAGCCGCCACCCCGTCACGCTGAACGTCTTCGAGAGCCCGCTGACCGTGACCGTTCGGTCGTACATCCCGGGCAGCGTCGCCATCGGCAGGTGGTGGTGCTCGTCGAAGAGGATGTGCTCGTAGATCTCGTCGGTGAAGCAGAGACAGTCGAACTCCTGGCAGAGCGCGGCGATCTGCCCCAGTTCCTCGCGGTCGAACACCTTGCCGCTCGGGTTGTTCGGCGAGTTCACAATGATCGCCTTCGTCCGTGGCCCGAACGCCGCTCGGAGCTCCTCCGGGTCGAACACGAAGTCCAGCCCCCGCAGCGTCACGAACCTGAGCGTCGCCCCGCTCATGGCCGCGTCGGGCACGTAGTTCTCGTAGAACGGCTCGAAGACGATGACTTCGTCGCCCGGCTCGACGAAGGCGAGCATCGTCGCCATCATCGCCTCGGTCGCCCCGCAGGTGACCGTCACCTCGCGTTCCGGGTCCACGTCGAGCCCGTAGTGGCGCCCGACCTTGTTGGCGATGGCCGTCCGGAGTCGCGGGTCGCCCCACGTGATCGCGTACTGGTTCACGTCCGCTTCGATCGCGTCGATCGCCGCGCGCTTCACGAAATCGGGTGCGGGGAAGTCGGGGTAACCCTGCGCGAGATTGATGGCGTCGTGCTCGAACGCCAGCCGCGTCATCTCGCGGATGACCGACTCCGAGAACACCGAGGTCCTTGCAGCCACGACGGGACGCTCGGGCATGCCCGCGATTCTACGGACGGCCCCCGAACGCGCTTCTGGAGCCGGGACCGCTAACCCGCAGCCCGCAACAGCACGATCGGGATCTTGCGGTCGGTCTTCGTCTCGTATCCCGCGTACTGGTCGGAGGCGGCCTTGAACCGGTCGTACAGGCGCTGCCGGTCCTCGTCTGCCGCCGTCTCCGCCAGCATGTCGAGGCGGCCGTCGCGAGTGTGTACCTGCACCGTCGCGTTGGCGACGAGGTTGCCGTACCACGCCGGGTTCCGGGGCGCGCCCGCGGCCGACGCCACCACCACCAGCGCGCCGTCCTCCTCCAGATAGAGGAGCGGCATCGTGCGCCGCTTGCCCGACCGCCTCCCTGTCGTGGTCAGGAGCAGCACGGGCAATCCCCCGAGCCTGCCGAGCAGCCGCCCGCCGCTGAGGCGGTACACGAAAACGTGGAACGGAACGAACAATCGTTGAAACAGACTCATAGCGGTCATCCTGCGC
>VXRS01000075.1:0-3673 GCA_009838385.1 Dehalococcoidia bacterium
CTCACGCACGTGCCGGTGGCCCGCCTCATCTTTATCCCAGACAGGGGGGAGGGCGGTTGCTGTGGGTCGACGAAAACGACGTGCTCGCCGGTCCAGAGCGACTCGAAGTTGGCGGCTTCGGCTGTGCGGGCAACGCGGAGCATGGCCTCGCGGTCGGCGAGGACGCCCAGGTTGATGCCGTAGAGCCCGATCTTCATCGCCAGCCTCCTATGGGTGCGCGTCGCGCGGATGATACGCGCCCAACGTTCGCGGACCGGTAGACTCGCGACCACGAACAGCCATACCAGGAGGCCCCATGCCTGACCGTGAACCCCTCGATGTGCTCGATGCGATCCACACGACGCGCGCGCAGCGATTCCTGAAGCCAGACCCCATCCCGGAGGACGTGATCTGGGAGATTCTCGACGCCGCCATCCGAGGACCGACCGGGGGCAACCAACAGGGCTGGGGCTGGGTCGTGATCCGCGACCAGGAGACGAAGGACGCGATCGCGAAGGTCTACTCGGAACGACTGCTGTCCTCCTACGGCTACGAGCGGGTGAGCGACGAGGAGCTCGGAGCGGCGCGCATCACGCGCGGAGGGATCGCCGAGGGCGAAATCGGGATCGACGCGCGCAACCGCCGGGGCGTGGTCCACCTGGCGGAGCACTTCGCCGAGGTGCCGGTGATCGTGGCGCCGGTTATGCAGACCGCTGCCCGCATGTCGGACAACACGCGGCGCTCGGGGGCAGGCCTCGGGGGTTCGATCTACGGCGCGGTGCAGAACCTGATGCTGGCGGCGCGGGCGTTCGACATCGGCACCGTGATGACCTGGACGCTGGACGAAGACTCGGGGGTCAACGAGTTGCTCGGGCTACCCGAGAACGCGTTCGTCATGGCCCTCATCCCGCTGGGCTACCTGGAGAAGGGACGATTCTCGCAGGCGCGACGCAGGCCGCTGGGCGAGGTGGTGCACTGGGACCGCTGGGGCGAGCAGCGGGACGCTCCGGAGTCGGGCCGCTAGACGCGCTCGACGATCTGCGGGAGCACGGTCCCGATGCCGTCCCGCAGGATGGCCGCCGCGGCCGGGTCGTAGGGGGTCTCCTGGGCGTTCAGGATGACGAGGCGCGCCCCGCACTGGAGCGCGATCTCGGGGAGTGCGGCCACGGGGTAGACCGTGAGGGATGTGCCGATCGCGAGGAAGAGGTCGCAGTTGGCGGCGGCAAGCTGGGACCGCTCGAGGTCCTCGGCGATGAGTGCCTGGCCAAAGGAGATCGTGGCCGACTTGAGGAGGCCGCCACACTGCTCGCAGTGCGGGTCCTCATCGCCGTTCCGCACCCGTTCCAGCACGACCTCGATGGGACCGCGGTCAGCGCAGCCGAGGCAGGCGTAGTCGCGCACGGTGCCGTGAATCTCGACGATGCGCTCGGGCGACGTGCCGGCGGCGTGGTGGAGCCCGTCGATGTTCTGCGTGACGAGGGTGTCGAGCCTCCCCTTCCCCTCCAGGGCGGTGAGGGCGTAGTGGCCGGCGTTCGGCTCGGCGTTGTGCATGGGGCTATCGGCGCGATTGGCCCAGGAACGGACCCGGTGGTCGCGGTCGGCGATGTAGTGCTGGATGGTGGCGGTGCGCTCGGCGGCGGGGTTCTTCGTCCAGACGCCGTCGGGGCCGCGGAAATCGGGGATCCCGGACTCGGTCGAGATGCCGGCGCCGGTGAGGATGGCGACCGACCGGGCCTCCCGCAGCCACGAGGCGACGGCATCAATGTCGGTCTCGCTCATGGCGCGAGCCTACCGGAATCTGGCGCCTCCGGGCATCGCACCGTACGCTGAGAACCGGCGCCTCCAGGGGCCCCTCCGAGTCGATGAGAGCCACCCGCAACCTCGCCTTCATCACCTGCGCCGCCACGCTGATCCTGATCGGGGTCGGGGTGTACGTGCGCGCAACGGGGTCGGGGCTGGGCTGCCCCGACTGGCCGACCTGCCACGGCGGCATCGTGCCCCCGCACGAGCAGGAGGCGCTGATCGAGTCGACCCACCGCTTTGTTGCGGCCTTCGTCGGGATCCTCGTAATCGCGACCGCGGTCTTCGCCTGGCGATACTTCCGGGGAGTGCCGGCGGTGCTCTGGCCGGCGATCGCGGCCGTGCCACTGGTCGGCATCCAGGGCTTGATCGGCGCGATAACGGTCTGGGAAGAGCTTCCCGCCGAGATCGTCGCGACCCACCTGCTGCTGGCGATGGCAATCCTGACGGTGATGGCGGCAACGGCGCTCGCGATGTTCAACGAGGTGCGGGGTGGCATCCCGCCCGCCCAGCGCGCCGCGGCCTGGCGCGTGGGGCAGCGGGCGATCGTCGCGCTGGTGCTGTTCGCGGCGGTGGTGTGGATAGGGGGCTACCTGGGTGAGAGCGGCGGTTCGACCGCCTGCGAGGGCTGGCCACTCTGCAGCGGGGGCGTCTTCCCCGGCGCCGACGACCAGCAGATCACGCACATGGTGCACCGCTACCTGGCGGCGCTACTGCTCGTACCCCTTGTCTGGCTGGTCGTTGCGGCCTGGCGGGAGCGCGGGACGCTGCGGTGGGGGATGCACGTCGCGCGGACAACGGCGGTCCTGTACGGGGCTCAGGTGGCGATCGGGGCGCTCAATGTGCTCTATACATTCCCCGATGGGCTTACCGTAACGCATACCGTGCTAGCCTCCCTGCTGTGGCTCACCCTGTCGGCAGCCGCGCTCCTCGGATACTCCGCGCAGGCGGTGTCGCCCAACCGCGTCCCGGCGGCCCCGGCGGAGGCGCCGGCATGACGGCGCTGGCGGTAGCCCTGCGGGAGTCGAGCCGGGCGTCGGCGACCATTCGCAGCTACATCGCCATCACGAAGCCGCGCATCATCCTGCTGCTCCTGGCGACGACAGTCCCCGCGATGGTGGTGGCAGAAGGCGGCTGGCCCTCTACCGCACTCGTGATTGTGACGCTCGTGGGCGGTGCAGCCTCGGCCGCGGGGGCGAACGCGGTCAACTGCTGGTACGACCGCGACATCGACGCACTCATGAGCCGGACACGGTCGCGCCCGCTGGTGCGGGGGGAGATTCCTCCGCTCAACGCATTCCTCTTCGGGCTCGCGCTGGCCGTGGGCGCATTCGCTTTCCTCTGGGCGACGACCAACCTGTTGGCGGCTGTTCTGGCGTGGGCGGCGTTCCTCTTCTACGTCTTCATCTACACGGTGTGGCTGAAGCGGCGCTCCTCGCAGAACATCGTTATCGGGGGAGCGGCGGGGGCCTTCCCGCCGATGGTGGGCTGGGCAGCGGTGACCGGGGAGCTCGCCTGGGCGCCAGTGATCATGTTCGCCATCATCTTCTTCTGGACGCCGCCGCACTTCTGGGCGCTGGCCCTGCGGATCGCCCCCGACTACCGCGATGCGAGCGTGCCCATGCTGCCGGTGGAGGCCGGGGAGGCGGCGACGCGGCGACAGATCCTCGCCTACTCGATCGTGCTCCTGCCGCTCACGCTCTCGCTCCTGCTGACGGGCGAGGTCGGCTGGCTGTATGGCGCGGTGGCGGGAGCGGCCGGCCTGGGGTTTGTCGCGATCGCGTTCGGGCTCTGGAAGTGGCCGGATCGGGTGCCCTCAATCCGGCTCTACACGTTTTCTCTGGCATATCTTGCGGCGATCTTTATCGTTATGGCCATTGACGTGGCTATCCTC
>VXRS01000075.1:4112-6889 GCA_009838385.1 Dehalococcoidia bacterium
GTCCACGTGGCCGTGTGGCGGAGCACCAGCAACCCCGACAACCTCTACCTCAGCACCCGGCCCGAGGGTGGATCCTGGACGACGCATGACGACGACGGTCCCCTTAGCATGTCCGTCTTCGGCAGTGGCCGCTTTGAGCGGAGTGACGACCTCATCCCTGTAGACGTCGACCTTGGGAATGGATCCACCGCAACCGTCCACGTGGCCGTGTGGCGGAGCACCAGCAACCCCGACAACCTCTACCTCAGCACGCGGCCCGAGGGTGGAACCTGGACGACGCATGACGACGACGGTCCACTCAGCATGTCTGTCTTCGGCAGCGGCCGCTTTGAGCGGAGTGACGACCTGATTCCGGTGGACGTTGAACTGGAGTAGCGCTGCCACCTCGAGTCCAGACGGCTAGCACAATGGAGCCAGGGCGTTTGCCCTGGCTCCTTCATTTCCGCCCGCAACGCGCGCAAGGCAACCTGTTGCAAAGAGTCCCTCGCGTGACACACTCGGGGGAAGGAGCCGCCTCTCGATGTCACCGAACCAGCACGTCGATGTCGCGATCGTGGGTGGGGGCGTCATGGGGGCGGCGATTGCGTACTTCCTCGCGCAGCGGGGCGTGCAGCCGCTTGTCATCGAGGGCAACGAGGTTGCCTACGGCGCGAGCGGCAAGTCGGCGGGCCTGTTGTCGCCGGGCTTGCCCCACGACGACGACAGGACCGGAGCCCTTCCGCCGATGCTCGCGAGGAGCGTGGCGCTCCACCGAACCGTGGCGGATCTGCTCGACGGCCCCACAACCTACGACTACACGCCGTACACGACATGCCTCGTCGCGCAGGACGAGGACGAGGCGGCAGACCTGCTGGCTCGCGCCGAGCACCTGAGCGCCGAACCGATCCCGCTCGCGGAGCTCGGGGAGCGTTGCCCGTGGATCGACCAGCCCGTGGCAGCTGTGCTCGCGCAGCCCACGGCGCAGATCGACTCCGCCAGGTTCACCAACCGACTGCTGGAGAGCGCGCAGAGCATGGGGGCCTCGCTGCGCATGGGGCGGGCGGTGGGGCTCGTAGGGGGAGCGGACTACGTGGACGGCGTGGAGCTGGAGGATGGCGTCGTCACGGCCGACGCCACGGTGATCACCCTGGGCCCGTGGTCGCTACGAGCCGCTGCGTGGCTGGACCTGCCCATACCGGTGCGTCCGCTCAAGGGCCAGATCGTGCACCTGGAGCCCTCGGTCGAGCCCCCACCGGGAGGCTTCTCGGACATGCACGGTCACTACGTCGTGACGCGCCCGACCGGCCTGGTGCACATCGGGGCAACGGAGGAAGAGGAGGGATTCGACGCGGAACCGACGGAAGCAGCACGCGACTACGTGCTCGCAACGCTGGCGCGGTTCACGTCCAGACTCGAGGGGATGCGGGTGGTCAACCAGACGGCCTGCCTCCGCCCGGTATCGGGCGACGGTCTACCCATCATCGGCGCCGCGCCCGGTCGGGAAGGGGCGTACGTGGCCACGGGGCACGGGCGTAAGGGCATCATCCTCTCGCTTGCCACCGGCGAGGCCATGGCGGAGCTGATCACCGACGGGCGCAGCAGCGAGGTCGACCTGGCGCCGTTCGACCCGGCCCGGTTCGGAGGGGACCCATAGCGGAGCGCGCGAATCTCAGCTGGGCGAACGTGCTCGCTTGGCGCATGCAGCGGCAGCACCTGGTCTCAAGGCGCCCTCGCGATGAGCTGCTGGGGGTGGTGGGGGCAGTGGGTGGGCTGCAGGCCCAGATGGCCTCCGGCGCCGAGCTGGCGGCATGGGCCAGGGTCGAAGGGGTTCGCCCGGGCGACCTCGACGCGGAGCTGTGGGAACGCCGCACTCTCGTGAAGACATGGGCGATGCGGGGCACGCTCCACCTGCTGCCCGCAGCCGAGTACGGCCTCTGGCAGGCGGCGCTCGACACCTACGATCACTACCTGAAGGGCGCCTGGCTGCGAGGTTTCAAGATCACCGCCGAGGAGCGCGACCTTCTGCTCGACACGGTACGGGAGGTGCTTGGCGGGGAGGCCCTGACTCGGGACGAACTGGCCGAGGCAGTGGCGGAGGCATCGGGTTCGCGGGCGCTCGGGGAGAAGCTGGCAGACAGCTGGGGCGCCTACCTGAAGCCCGCCTCGTTCCAGGGGAGCCTCTGCTTCGGCCCCAACCGCGGGCGGAACGTGACCTTCGTCAGTCCGGCGGCATGGATCGGGGCGCAGCCGGGTCCCCCGCCCGAGGAGGCGCTCGCTGAGGTGACGCGCCGCTACCTGAGCGCCTACGGACCGGCGACCGCCGCCGAATACTCGCGCTGGTGGGGTCCGCGCCGTCCGGCACAGGCGACGCGGTCCTTTCGCGCGCTCGGAGAGGAGGCGGTCGAGGTCGACATCGAAGGCGAGCCGCACTGGGCGCTTGCGGAGGATGTTGCGGAGATGGCAGATGCAGCCCCGTCGGGAGCCGTACGGCTCCTGCCTGCCTTCGATCCCTACGTCATCGGCTCCGCCCGGGACGTCCCGGCCATCCTGTCGCCGGAGCACAAGGCGCGGGTTCACCGGCCGCAGGGCTGGATCTCGCCGGTGCTGCTGGTCGACGGGCGTATCGAGGGGGTGTGGTCGCACGAACGCGCACGGGGACAGCTCTCGCTGATGGTCGAGCCGTTCGGGGAGCTCGCGTCGGGGGAGCGGGAGGCGGCTGGGGCGGAGGCGGAGCGGCTCGCGGCCTTCTACGGCGACGTACTCGCGCGGGAGTGGGGGTTGAGGGGCAGCCGTCACTC
>VXRS01000036.1 GCA_009838385.1 Dehalococcoidia bacterium
CCCCCCGCCCGGGGGGGGGTGGGGGGGGGGGGGGGGGGGGGGGCGCCGGCGGCCCCCCCCCCCCCGCGACCGTGGACGCCGCGGTGGCAGCGGCGGTGGGCGCCGGCGCGGTGGCTCGGGCGGTCCGCGCGGTGGCTCCGGTGGCGGTCAGCGTGGACCTCGCGCCGAGCGAGAGCCGCAGCTGACGGAACAGGACTTCTTTGGCGAAGGCGCCGCCCCGCCCCCGCGTCAGCCGGCGCGCAGCGGGCCTCCGCCTCGCCGCTCCTCCGGTGGCGGCGGCGGTGGTGGTGGTTCCCGCCGCGATCGCCCGCGCAGGCGTCGGGAAGAGAACATCGAGCCCGACATCAACGCCGAGGAGGTCGATCTCGCGGCCGAGGTGGTCGATTCCATCCTCCAGATCCTCGAGATCGACGCCGACATCAACATTCGCGAGCCCGTGACCGCCGGCGACGGCCTCGGTAGCGCCCGTGCCGTGATCGACATCTCCGGGGACGACCTTGGAATGCTCATCGGGCGGCGTGGCGAGAGTCTGATGGCGTTCCAGTACGTGGTGAACCTCGTGATGACGCGGCGCTTCCCTGGCCGCGGGTCGGTCACGATCGACGTCGAGCAGTACCGCCGCCGTCGCGAGGACCAGGTGGTCTCGCTGGCCGAACGCATGGCCGAGCGCGTGCGCGATATCGGCGAGCCAATCACGCTCGAGCCGATGTCGGCCGCCGAGCGCCGCCTCGTCCACCTCGCCCTCGTCGACGACCCCGAGGTCGAGACGAACAGCGTCGGCGAAGGGGACAGCCGCAAGGTCGTCATCAGCCTGCTGGAGGATTGATGGAATGAGCCCGTCCGCGCCAGGAATCGTGATCGTCGGGAACGTGACCGAGGATTTGACGCCCGAGGGCGCCTGGACGCCGGGCGGCCCCGCGCTCTACAGCGCGCGCGCCGCGGCGGCGCTGGGCGCGGACGTGACGCTCGTGACCCGCGTGCCCGAGGACTACGACCGGAGCCTCTTCGACGGCCTGACCGTGGAGGAGTTGCCGGCTGCGGGCAGTCCCCGCTTCGAGAATACCCATCCCGACGGCGGGCTCCGCCGCCAGATGCTGCACCAGGCGGGTGAACCGATCGCCGCGGATGACCTGCCCGCGGGTCTGACCGCCGACGCGGCCATCGCCGCCCCGGTGCTCGATGAGCTGGACGCGTTCCCGCCCGTCGAGGCGCCAGTGCGCGTCGTCTCGCTGCAGGGGGCGCTGCGCTGGGGCATGCCGAACCGGGCCGTGCGCCGCGCCGCCTACGCCCCTTCGCGGGCGCGCGCCTTGCAGCCGATGGGCGCGATCGCCGTCTTCAGCGACGAAGACGCCGACGATCCCCCCGATCTCGCGCGCGGCCTCTCCGCCCGCGGCCCGGCGATCGTGACGCGCGGCGCCCGCGGCGCCTGGCTCTATCGCAGGGGCGCCCGCAGTGTCCTGCCCGCCTTCGCCACGAACGTGTGCGACACCACGGGAGCGGGCGACGGCTTCGTTGCGGCGCTCGCGGTGCGGCTGGTCGAGTCGGGAGACTTGTTCGAATCGTGTACATTCGCAAATGCGATGGGGTCTCTGGTGGTCGAACGAAGTGGCATGGTGGAGATGCCTTCACGCGAGGAGGTAGAGGCGCGCGTGCGGAGGGGAGCGGCGGATGGCGCGTGAGATCATCGCGTTCGTGAACCAGAAGGGCGGCGTGGGCAAGACCACGACCGCCGTCTCGCTGGCCGCCGCCCTCGGGCGTCGGGACGAACGCGTGTTGCTCATCGACCTCGACGCGCAGGCCAACGCCACCAGCACCGCCGGCATCGCGCAGGTCGAGGGGCCGTCGATCTACGAGGTCCTGATGATGGAGGCGGATGCCCGCGACTGCATCGTGTCCATCGAGGAGGAGCAGTTCGACGTGCTGCCCGCCACGCGCGAGCTCTCGGGCGCTGAGGTCGAGCTCGCCCCCGCCATGGCGCGCGAGCAGCGCCTGAAGAACATCTGCGAACCCCTGGCGGAGGAGTACGACTGGATCTTCATCGATTGCCCGCCCTCGCTCGGCATCCTCACGGTGAACGCCCTTACGGCGGCGACGAGCGTGGTCATTCCCGTGCAGTGCGAGTACCTGCCGATGGAGGGACTGGCGCGGCTGATGGAGACGCTGGCGCTCGTGCGGAGCAACCTCAACCCTCGCCTGCGCACTCTCGGCCTGGTCCTGACGATGCTCGACCGGCGCACGCGCCTCGCTCGCGAAGTGGCCGCCGATGTGATGACCCACTTCCCCAACCAGACCTTCAACACCGTGATTCCGCGCGCCGTCAGCATTGCCGAGGCGCCGAGTTACGGGCAGTCGATCTTTCGGTACAGCCCGGGAAGCCGTGCCGCCACCGCCTACCGCAGGCTGGCGAACGAGCTGACGGAGCGCGTGGGAGTGAGCGCATGACACAGCCACGACGAGGACTCGGACGGGGGCTCGATGCCCTCCTGCCCGGCGGCGGCGGTGAGGAGCCGCCTCCCGGGCGAACGCTTCAGGAGATCGACATCGATCTGATTGCGCCCAACCCGGAGCAGCCGCGCACCAACTTCCCGCCGGAGCAGCTGCGCGAGCTGGCGGAGTCCATCCGCGAGCACGGCGTCCTCCAGCCCCTCGTGGTGAGCCAGGAGGAGGAGGGCGGCTACCGCCTCATCGCCGGCGAGCGCCGCCTGCAGGCCGCGCGCCTCGCCGACATGCCGACCGTGCCCGTTGTCGTGCGCGAGGTGGACGGCTCGGAGCTGCTCGAGCTGGCGCTCGTCGAGAACATCCAGCGCGCCGACCTGAACCCGATCGAAGAGGCGCTCGCCTACCGCCGCCTGCTGAGCGAGTACGGGCTCACGCAGGAGGAGGTGGCGAAGCGGGTGGGGCGCAGCCGCGCCGCCGTCGCGAACGCCACGCGCCTGCTCCAGCTCGAATCGGAGATCCGCCGCAGCCTGGTGGCGGGCGAGATCCAGGCGGGCCACGCCCGCGCCCTGCTCGGCATGCCCGAGGGCGAAGGACGCCTCGAGGTCTGGCGCGAGGCCGTACGTCGCGGCCTCAGCGTGCGCGAGACGGAGGCGGCCGTGCGGCGCGCGCTTGCGCCCCGCCGCGACCGGCCCCGAACCGCCGAGCCCGCAGCCGGCCGGGGCTCCCCCATGCGCGACATGGAGACGAATCTGCGCCGGGCCCTCGGCACGCGCGTGACGGTCACGTCGAACCGGGGCGGCGGCGCCCGCATCGTCGTCGACACCTACAGCGACGAGGAGCTCGAGGCGGTCACGAGCAAGCTGCTCTCCCTCTAGGCATCCCCTCGCAGGGGCTTTACGCACGCCTCTGTGGCCCGGCGTAGGGTGAAGCCTGCGCCGGCCTCGGGTCGGCGTGCGCAGGGGAACAGGGTCAGGAGGGTGCGTGATGAGCGTCGAGGAACGTCTGCAAGAGCTGGGAATCGAGCTGCCGGAGCCGGCCGCTCCCGCCGGGTCGTACGTCCCCGCCCGGTTGCACGGCGACCTGCTGGCCATCTCCGGCCAGATCCCCGTGACGCCGGGTGTACCGCTCCCGACCGGCCACTGCGGGGTCGACGTGACCGTCGAGGAGGGCTACGCCCTCGCGCGTCAGTGCGCCCTCAACGGGCTCTCCGCCGCCCGCGCCGCCCTGGGGTCGATCGATCGCATCGCCGGCGTCGTGCGCGTGGGCGGCTACGTGGCGGCGCCCCCCGACTTCACCCAGCACCCGGCCGTCGTCAACGGCGCCTCCGACCTGCTCGTCGAGGTGTTCGGCGAATCCGGTCGCCATGCTCGCGCGGCCGTGGGCATGGCCTCGCTCCCGCTCGGCGTCCCCGTCGAGGTCGAGTTCCTGTTCGCCATCGCGTCCGGGGAAGGCGGCTAGACCACCGCCCGCGGTTGCCTGCTCGCCGCCCTGCGGCGTATCATCTTGTCGAGGGAAACTATCTCCTCGCGATGGAGAGACACGTGTCGCAGTACGAGTTCACCGTCTCTGTTTCGGTAGCGGAAGTCGATGGTGGGGCATGGCGTGCGAAGGGTGAGAACATCACGCTCTTCCTGGAGGCGAGCAGCCGGCCGGAGCTCATTGGCTATGTCGTGAGTGCTGTTCAGGCATTCGGACAGTGGCTTGTCGAGAGCAAGCCCGAGGAACTGGGCTTGGTCGAGTACTGCCGCTCGGTTGGCATCGACTGCCGTGAAGTGGAAGCAGAGGATGGGCTGGAACTCGCCGTGAGCGAACTTCACGAGGCCATGGACGAGGCAAGTGAGCTCCTTGCCCTGACCCAGAGGCTCCCGGCATAAGCCCCGACCCCGTTGCCGCCAAGCGACTGGCGATCCAGGCGATGATGGATTGCCTCGGATACCGGGCGCACGACCAGGTTCCCATGTTCAGCGCGAGACTTGGCGTTGAAGGTGACCGTGTCGTTTTTCTGGGCAGTATTTCGGGCGCCACCATCGACGAGTACCTGGATTCCGCCCTTGGCTACCTGGCAGCGAGAGGATTCGACCCAGAACATGTTTCTAGGTGTCGAGACAGGGCTGTCGAGTTGATTGCCATGCTGTCGGACGGCTGACGACCGTGCTCGCAAGAACACAACCCTGAGCCGTACCTCCCGCCTTCATTCTCCGGCTCGCAGGCCCGCTTGCGCCTCTTGGGAAGGCGCCGGGTAAGGTGGATTGAGGGGTTGTTCGACCCCGGAGGTTTGCCGATGAAGGTCGCCATCACGGGAAGCACGGGACTGCTGGGACAGGCTCTCGCGAAGAGCCTTGAGGCGCGCGGTGACGAGGTCGTGCCTGTCGCGAGGGGTTCGGCCGGTGCTGACGGCGCTGACTGGTCCCCCTCCCAGGGATGGGTCCGCGAGGGCGCCTTTGACGGCTGCGACGCCGTCATCCACCTGAGCGGCGCCTCCGTCGGAGAGGGCCGCTGGACGGCCGCCCGCAAGGCGGAGCTTCGCTCCAGCCGCATCGACAGCACCCGGCTGCTCGTTGCCCATCTCGCCTCGCTCGACCCGAAGCCGCGGAGGCTTGTCGTTGCGTCGGCCGTGGGGTTCTACGGTGACCGGGGGGACGAGTCGCTCACGGAGGAGTCGCCGCGGGGTCAGGGCTTTCTCGCCGACATGACCGTGGACTGGGAGGCCGAGTCGGAGAAGGCGAACGCCGCCGGCATTCCCACCGCCATGGCCCGCTACGGCGTCGTCTTCGCGAACGACGCGCCCGCCTTCAAGCGGCTCACACTGCCCTTCCGCCTCGGCGCCGGGGGCAGGCTCGGGAGCGGGCGCCAGTACATGCCCTGGATCACGCTCGATGACGCGGTTGCTGCTACCACCCACCTGCTCGACGGCGAAGCGACGGGGCCGGTCAACGTGGTCGCGCCCGTCGCCACCACGAACGCCGGCCTGACGCGGGCGCTCGGGCGCGTGATGCGCCGCCCAGCCTTCATGATGGTTCCGCGATTTGCGATGCGGCTCGCCCTCGGGGAGCTCGCCGACGCCCTCCTCTTCGCCAGCAACCGCGTCGTTCCGGAACGGCTCGTCGCCGACGGGTTCGAGTTCTCGCAGCCCGAGGTCGAGGGGGCGCTGCGCTCGCTCTTGCGGGGCGGCTAGCGGCGATGGCGATCTACCGCCTGGCCGCGAGGCAGGTCGTCCCGGTCTCGCTCGACGAGGCCTGGGCGTTCTTCTCGAACCCGCGCAACCTGCCGGTGATCACGCCGCCCTGGCTGGCGCTCGAGGTCACCTCCGACCCACCCGAGGAGATGTACCCAGGGCTCGTCATCACGTACACCGTTCGACCCTTCCTGGGCGTCCCGCTCCACTGGGCGACGGAGATTACTCACGTCGAGGACCGTGTCCGCTTCGTCGACGACCAGCGCATCGGGCCGTACAGCCTTTGGCACCACGAGCACGACTTCGGCGAGGTCGAGGGCGGCACCGAGGTTCGCGACACGGTCCACTACGCCGTCCCCTTCGGCCCCCTCGGCGATGTGGCCGTGCAGCTCGCCGTGCGCCCCCGCGTGCGCGCCATCTTCGAGTACCGCCGCGAGGTCCTGTGGGAGCGGTTCGGGCCGCCGCCGGGCCAGGGCTAGCTCTTACCGCACGTCCCGCGCGACCAGGTCCTCGACCGTCTCGCGGCGCTGGAGCAGACGCGACTCGCCCTCGCGCACGGCGACGACGGGCGGGCGCAGGGCCATGTTGTAGTTGCTCGACATCGCGAGGTTGTAGCCGCCGCTCGCCGGCAGGGCGACGAGCTCGCCCGCCTCGAGCCGCGGCAGCTCGGCGTCGCGCACGAGGATGTCGCCGCTCTCGCAGTACTTGCCCGCGACCGTGACGGTTTCCGTGGGCTCGTCGAGGGGCCGGTCGACGGGCACGGCCTCGTAGCCCGAGCCGTACATGGCCGGGCGGATGTTGTCGGCCATGCCGCCATCGACGGAGACGTACGTGCGCACGCCCGGAATCTCCTTGCGCGCGCCGACCGTGTAGACGGCCACCATGGCGCGCCCGATAAGCGAGCGCCCCGGCTCGATGTGCAGGGAGGGCTGATCCAGGCGGTGCTCCGCGAGGGCGCGCTCCATCGAGCGCGCGACGCGCTCGGCGTACTCGGCGATGGCGGGGGCGTGCTGCTCGCGCGTGTAGGCGAGGGCGAAGCCGCCGCCGGGGCTGTATTCGACGAAGGAGAAGCCGTGCGTATCGCCCATCTGCGCGGCGAAGGCGCACATCACGTCGCTCGCCTGCTCGTACGGTTCGATCTCGAAGATGGGGGAGCCCAGGTGCACGTGCAGGCCGCGCAGGTCGATGTTGGGGGCCGCCATCGCCGCCGCCACCGCCCGCTCGGCGTCGCCGTTGGCGATGGCGAAGCCGAACTT
>VXRS01000056.1:0-2808 GCA_009838385.1 Dehalococcoidia bacterium
GGGACGGGGGGCTGCATGTCGGAGCAGGTGGCGCTGGTGCTGGAGGGGGCGTGATGGCGGAGTCGCCGCCGCGCATCCTGCCCACCCCGACCGCCGCGACGGCGCCCTTCTGGGAAGCGGCGCGGGAGCACCGGCTGCTGCTGCCACGCACAGCCGACGGCGAGCCTTACTTCTACCCGCGCGCGTTCAGCCCGGGGAGCCTCGCCCCCGGCACGGAGTGGGTGGAGGCGAGCGGGCGGGGGGTGCTGTACTCGTACACGGTCGACCGGCGGGGGACAGCGCCGGCGTTCGCGGCGCGGGCGCCGTACGTCATCGGGATCGTGGAGTTGGAGGAGGGGCCGCGCATGACAACGAACATCGTGGAGTGCGCGATCGAGGACGTGCGCATCGGGATGGCGGTGGAGGCGGTCTACGAGGACGTGGACGACGAGGTCACGCTGGTGCAGTTCCGGCCGGCGTAGGGGCTTCACCCCGGAGCAGGGCGGGGGCGCGTATCCTGCCCGCCACGCGGCGCGGCGGCGGGGTGACCGCCGGGGAGGAATCGCCATGGCGACGGTCGTCGAGCGGATCAAGGTCATCGATGCGGACAGCCATATCTCGGAGCCCGAGGACCTGTGGACGAGCCGGGTGTCGAGCCAGAAGTGGGGCGACCTGGTTCCGCACGTGAAGTTCGACCCGGAGATCAACGAGGACCGCTGGTTCATGGGCGGACAGCCCGCCGGTCCCACGGCGAGCGCGGCGATGGCGGGCTGGACCGACCCGCCGCCGAACCACCCGCCTTCCCTGCCGCAGGCGGACCATGGGGCGTTCAGCGTGGGCGCGCGGCTGCAGCGCATGGACGAATACGGCATTTATTCGCAGGTGATCTATCCGAACGTGGGCGGCTTCGGCTCGGGGAACTTCCTGCGGTTGAAGGAGCCGGAGCTGATGAAGGAGTGCGTCCGTGCCTACAACGACTTCCTCATCGACTGGACGGAGCCGGCGAGCGAGCGCTTCATCCCGATCATGGCGACGCCGTTCTGGGACGTGGACCTGTGCCTGGAAGAGATGCAGCGGGCGAAGGATCGCGGCCACCGGGGCATTCTGATGACGAGCCAGCCGCACTCCTTCGACTTCCCTCACATCACGGACCCGCACTGGGAGCCTCTGTGGGCGCAGGCGCAGGAGCTGGGCCTCTCAATCAACTTCCACATCGGTTCGGGCGACCTCTCGGTGATCCGGGACGCGAACGTGAACAACGGCCGGCAGGCGGCGTACGCGAAGGCGACGGTCGGAATCTTCCTGGACAACTCGACCGCGATGATGGACGTGATCCTGTCTGGCATCTGCCACCGCTACCCGGACCTGAAGTTCGTCTCGGTGGAGAGCGGCGTGGGCTGGGTGCCGTTCCTGCTGGAGGCGATGGACTGGCAGTGGGTGAACAGCGGCTGTCGCGAGGAGCACCCGGAGATGGACCTGCTGCCGAGCGAGTACTTCAAGCGGCAGTGCTACGCCTGCTTCTGGTTCGAGCGGGGGAGCGCGATCAGCGCGATCGAGCAGATCGGGGCGGACAACATCCTCTACGAGACGGACTTCCCGCACCCGACGAGCATGTCGCCGGGGCCGAACTCGGTCGCGATCTACCCCAGGGACTTCATCGAGCAGGAGCTGAGCGGCCTGCCCGAGGACACGCTGCGCAAGATCCTCCACGACAACTCGGCGAAGGTGTACGGGGTAGGGGAGTGACCGTTACCGAGCCGCGGGTCGACTGGGACGCCGCGTTCGAAGAGGCGCTGGGCATCCTGCAGGAGTACCTGCGCATCGACACGTCGAACCCGCCCGGTCGGGAGCGGCTCGCGTGCGACTTCCTGGGCGCCATCCTCGAGCGCGAGGGCGTCGAGTACGAGCTGTTCGACCCGGGCGACGACCGCGTCTCGCTGCGAGCGGTGCTGAAGGGCGACGGCAGCCGTCCGCCGCTGATGCTCCTGAACCACACGGACGTGGTGCCGGTGGAGCGGGAGTTCTGGGACGAGGAGCCGTTCGCGGGGATCATCCGGAACGGGGAGATCTGGGGGCGGGGAACGCTCGACATGAAGGGCCTTGGGGTGGCGGAGCTGCTGACGTTCCTGCTGCTGAAGCGCGCGGCCGTGCCCCTGGCGCGCGACATCGTGTTCCTGGCCGTGGCGGACGAGGAGGCGGGCGGGCTGCTCGGCATCGAGTGGCTGGCCGAGCACCACCCGGAGGCACTGGAGGCGGAGTTCGTCATCAACGAGGGCGGAGGCGGCTCGACGGAGCTGTTCGGCGTGAAGCGGCCGGTGTTCACGGTGACGACGGCGGAGAAGGGGCCGCTCTGGCTGCGGGTCGTAGCGGAAGGGCGAGCGGGGCACGGCTCGGTGCCACACAACGACAACCCCCTCGACCGGCTCGTGCGCGCGCTGGGGAAGCTGCAGGAATGGGAGCGCGAACCGCAGCTCTCGCCGGTGCTGGAGGAGTACTTCGAGCGGCTTGAGCGGGCCGGGATCTACAGCGGCGGCACGTCGCTCAAGCAGCTGGAGCAGACGGCGGCGAGCGACGTGCGCGTGCGCGCCCTGCTGACGAACACGATCAGCGCGACGACGGCCACGGCGGGAATGAAGCACAACGTCATCCCCGGGCGGGCGGAAGCGACGATCGACTGCCGGCTGCTGCCGGGGGTCGATCCGGCCTCCTTCGAGGCGGAGCTGACGCGCGTCATCGACGACCCGAAGGTGCGGCTCGAGCGGGTGTTCGCGGGAGCGTCGGACACGAGCTCGCACGACACGGAGCTGTTCGCGACGATCGAGTCGGTGG
>VXRS01000056.1:2908-6843 GCA_009838385.1 Dehalococcoidia bacterium
GCGTCGGACACGAGCTCGCACGACACGGAGCTGTTCGCGACGATCGAGTCGGTGGTCCGGGAGCTGGTCGAGGACGCGGTCGTGACGCCGGGCGTGACGGCGGGGTTCACGGACAGCCGCGTGTTCCGCAACCAGGGAGTCGTGGCCTACGGATTCTCGGGCGGCCTCACCTCACCCAGCCTGGCGCGCACCGTGCACGGCCACAACGAGCGCATGACGCTGGACAGCTTCCGGCTGAGCTGCCAGATGATCTACGAAGTCACTCGGCGGATGTGTAGTAGTGAATAGTGGCTGGTGACTGGTGGCTAGTCCTCACCACACCACCCACGAGGGGCGGAGGGGGCTAGCCGTTGAGGATGGCGTCGAGGAAGAAGAGGGCGATGAGCGCGGCTATCGCGCCAAGGCTGAGTACGGCGTAGAGCACCTTCATCCAGAGCGGCTGCCCGAGCGCGCCGTTCCAGAACCAGGCGATGATCTGGTCCCGCGAGTCGCGGCTGCGTTCGCGATCGTAAGCGCGACGCCAACGCTCCTCGTCGGACTCGTAGCCAGGGCCCATGGCCGATCAGTATGCCAGCCCGGTGCGCGGGGCGACGCTAGTCCCAGGGGTCTCCGGGGTTGATGGGCTTGCCGCGGCCCTCGGGGTCGAACTCGTCCATGGGCCAGGGGCCGGGCGAGTAGCCGCGGCTGGCGGTGAGGCCGCCGTCAAGCGGCAGGATGGCCCCGGTCACATACTGGGAGGCGTCGGAGGCGAGGAAGACGATGGGGCCGACGAGGTCCTCGGTCTGGCCGATGCGGCGCATGGGGGTGCGCCCTTCGAGCATCTCCATGACGCCGCTCTGGATGAGGCCGTCGTGGGTCATGGGGGTATCGAAGACGGTGGGGGCGAGGGCGTTCACGCGGATGCCGCGGTCGCCCCACTCGGTGGCGAGGAACTCGGTGAGGCGGGTGACGCCGCCCTTGGCGGCGAAGTAGCCGGGGGTGCGCCCCTCGAAGCCGCCGACGCCGAAGATGGAGCTGAGGTTGATGATGTTGCCGTGGCCCTGGCGCAGGAAATACTGGGCGGCGGCGCGGCAGCAGTGCCAGAGGCCGGTGAGGTCGGTCTCGACGATCTGGCGGAACATGTCGTTGTCGGAGTGCTCGGCGCGCCAGGCGCTGAGGTCGGAGATGCCGGCGTTGTTGATGAGCACGTCAACGGTGCCGAACTCGTCCCAGGCGGCCTTCATGAGGTTCTCAACCTGCTCGTAGTCGGTGACGTCGCAGGCGACGGGGAGGAAGCGGCGGCCCTTGGCCTCGACCATGGCGGCGGTGTCCCCGAGGCGATCGAGGCTGCGGGAGGTGCCGACGATGTTGGCGCCACGTTCCGAGAGGGCGTCCGCCCAGGTGACACCGAACCCATAGCTCGCGCCGGTGACGATGACCGTCTTGCCTTCCATCGAGAACACGTCGTCTGACATAGCGAAACCCTCCGGGACGGGGATTGTACGGACGGTTCCGTTTCACGCACGGGCCGTTCACGCGGGCGGGGTTCGCGCGGCGTATCCTGCTCGGGCACGAACCACCGGAGGTATCCGCATGTCCCCAAAACGCGTCCTGACCGAGCTGGATGAGTACCCCCGCCACCAGACGATCGATACGTTCGACATCATCGCGAACCCGAGCCCGGGCTGGAGCGACGGCTACTGGCACTGTATCGGCGACCCCGACGGCGAGGTCAACCTGATCACGGCGCTGCGGCTCTACCACAACACGAACACGATCGACGCCTACTCGATCCTGAGCACCGGTGACGGGAAGCAGTACAACGTGCGCGCGACGCGCCGCCTGCGCCCGGACATCGACGACCTGACGGTGGGACCGTTCTCGCAGGAGATCATCCGGGGGCTGCGGACGCTGCGGCTGGGGCTGGAGGAGACGGACGTCGACTGCTCGTTCGACATCCTCTGGGAAAGCTCGGCGCCGCCGTACGACGAGTGCCCCGGCGTGAAGATGTACCAGGACGGCAGGATGGTGGGGGAGCGCTCGAACCTCGTGCAGCTCGGGTGGCTCTCGGGCTGGATCAAGGTGGGCGGCAAGGAGTACCGCTTCGATGTGGACGACGGCTGGGTGGGGGCGAAGGACCACTCCTGGGGGCAGGCGAACACCGGCGAGGGCGAGCAGCCGAACCGCCACGCGGCACCGCCGCTGGAGCGACGGTCAGTCTGGGGCAAGCCGGGGGCGCGCTGGTGGGCGCTGGTGCGATTCCCCGACCGCTCGATGTACTGCTCGTTCCGGCACCACACCGACGGGACGATCGTGGCCTCGGGCACGGGCGGCGGAAACCTGCCGGAGTACGGGCGGGTACACAGCCGCATCGACTACCCGTACGACTCGGGCAAGGAGGGCTGGGCGTACACGGACGTGGACGTGGTGAGCACGGAGTTCGAGGACGGCTTCCCGCGGCTGAAGAGCGCGCGGCTCGACCTGACGCGTCCGGACGGGGGCGTGGACCGGTTCCTGCTGGAGACGGTGAGCAAACCCGTCTACATGCAGGGCGGGGGCTACTGGGGTGGCTGGGACGACGGGCTCGGGCGGGGCGTCTACCGCGACGAACTGGTGGAGGGGGAGGTCTGGGACGTCTCCCACCCTGTGATCGTGCGCGACATGGACGGGAACGAGGTGAAGCAGCGGCCCGGAGGCCACTTCGCCGAGCTGTACACGCGCTATACGAACCTGGACGACCCGAACGACGTGGGTCTCGGGCTGCAGGAGTGCGTGTTCGCCCAGGAGTACCAGGGCATCAAGGCCATGTGACGTAGTGGTTGGTGGTTAGTGGCTGGTCCGCCCCGCCATGGGGCGGTGGGGACTAATCACCAGCCACTAGTCACTATTCACCAGGGCTACATGCCCGGGAGGATAACCAGGGTGCCGGGGGCGCCTTCGATGCGGAGGCCGCGCACGGCTGCGTAGTCGTCGGAGTTGTACCAGGCCTTGGCCGTCTCGACGTCGGCGAACTCGATGAGGACGAAGCGGTTGTTGGGGACTTCGCCCTCGATGACCTCGGGCTCCTCGGTGTAGGCGAGCACGTTGGCGTTGAACGGGGCGAGGCTTCCACCCGCTCCGGCGAGGTACTGGTTGAGCTTGTCGCGGTCTTCGACGCGACCCTGCGCGAGCACGTATGCGGCCATGGGGATCCTCCAGTTGGGGGGCTGAAATTCGCGCCATGCTACCAGCGAAGCAGTGACTGGTGGCCAGTGACTAGTTCACCCCGGGCTCGGTGGGGTGGCTGGCGAAGCGGGCGATCTCGCCGCCCTGGCGGCGGAGGACGTTGCGCCAGAGGTCGGCGGGAGTTGTGGTGAAGGGGTCCTCGGGGAGGGCATCGACGATGAACCAGCCGTGGGTCGCGATCTCGCCCTCGAGCTGGCCCCCGCCCCAGCCGGCGTAGCCGGCGAAGAAGCGCATGCGGCCGAGGCGGCCCTCGAAGTGGTCGGGGCCCTTGCCGGGATCGACGAGGCCGAGGCCGGGGGCGATACGCAGGCCCCAGCGTTCGACGGGCATGTCGTCGCCGGTGGCCATGGCGAAGACGGAGGTGGTGGAGACGGGGCCGCCGCGGAAGAGGAGCGCCGGTTCAACGGCGTGGCCCTCCCACTCGGGGAGGTGGCCGGTAACGGTCTCGCCGTTCATGGCGTGGTTGAGGACGAGCCCGAACGCGCCTTCTTTGTCGTGCGCGCAGAGAAGGACGACGGTGCGCCAGAAGTTGGGGTCCTCGATGTTGGGGGTGGCGACGAGGAGGCGGCCGGTGTGGAAGTCGGGCATGGTCAGGCCGTGACGGCGGCGAGGGGGGCGGGCGTCTCGGACCAGACGACGCCCTTCGCGCGGAGAGCGTCCACGGCGGCGGGGTCGTAGCCGAGCTCGGCGAGGATGGCGTCGGCCTGCTCGCCGGCGAGAGGGAAGCCGCG
>VXRS01000279.1:0-1825 GCA_009838385.1 Dehalococcoidia bacterium
CGGTGCTAGGGTGGGCCGCCATGCCCACCTTCGTCGGCCTCGACCTCGCCTGGACCTCCCACCGCGAGCCTGTTCCGTATGAAAGCGGTCTGTGCGTGCTCGAGGGGCGCGAGAGTGCAGACCTCCGGTGCTCGCTCATTGAGGCACGCAGGCTCCACGTTGGCGCTCTTGCCGAACAAGTCGACGAGACAGCCGGTGGTGGGAGACCGGTGGTCGTGGCGATTGATGCTCCCCTCATTGTCACGCAACAGAGAACGGCCGAGAGCGCGCTCAACAGGGTGTTCGGCCGCTTCCACGCGGGGGCATATCACGCCAATCTCACCTGGCTTCAGCGTAAGGATCTCAGGGCCGGACCGCTGCTTGGCGAGGCCCTCAACGCCTGCGGCTTCTCGCTCGATCCTGGCCGGTTGGATGGAAGGGACGGCGTGGACCGGGTTGCTCTGGAGGTGTTTCCCCACACCATCCACATCCGCCTGTTTGGGCTTGAAGAGCGGCTTGCCTACAAGAAGGGGCGGGTCAGCAGCAGGCGACGGGGCATGCGCGCCTACCAGGAGTACCTGCAAGATTGGCTCCACACCAACGCCCCTGGGGTTCTGGAGCACAGTGCTGTAAGGCAAGCCCTCGCTGCGGAGGCCATCGCCGATTTGCCGGGTAGCTCGAAGGCAGGCCCTTCCCTCAAGCACTACGAGGACATGCTCGACGGACTCACTTGCGCTCTTGCTGCCTGGCTTGCGTGGCAAAGCCCCGGGAACTGGGAAACGTTCGGAGACGCCAGGAACGGCTACATCGTCGCTCCACGCGAGATGGAGACGCAGGGAGCGCTGCCGTAGGCGGCTACATCCGCTCCGGCGCCGTCATGCCCATCAGGTCGAGCACGCGCCCGAGCGCGATCTTCGCGGCTTGCACCAGCCGCAGGCGCGCCGCCGTCAGCGCCGCGTCGTCCGTGATTACCTTCAGGTTCGGGTCGCCCTGCTGCCGGAACGCGTCGTTGAAGGCGTGGAACGAGGTCGCCAGCTCCATGCCGTAGTGCGCGAGGTGCTGTGGCTCGTACGTCGTCGCGACCAGCTCGATCACCTCGGACAGGCGCAGCATCTCCCGCACCAGCGCCAGCTCGTGCGGTGCCGTCAACAGCGCGACGTCGCCGCCGTCGGGCGTGTGCCCCTCACCGGCTGCCCGGTCGAGGATGCTGGCCAGCCGCGCGTGCGCGTACTGGATGTAGAACACCGGATTCTCGTTCGACTGCTTCACCGCGAGGTCCAGGTCGAAGTCCATCTGGGAGCTGGGAGCCCGAAGCAGGAAGAAGAAGCGGGCGGCGTCCGGCCCCACCTCTTCGATCAGCTCGTCGAGGGTGATGATCTCGCCGCCGCGTTTCGAGAGCCGTACGGTTTCGCTTCCCCGCTTCAGCGTCACCAGCTGGTAGAGGAGCAGGTGGAGGGCGTCGCCCTTGCCGGTGACTGCCTCGGTCCCGACCTCCAGGCGCGAGACGTGCCCGTGGTGATCCGCGCCCCACACGTTGATGACCTGGTCGAAACCCCGCGTCAGGAACTTGTCGTAGTGGTAGGCGATGTCGCTCGCGAAGTAGGTCGGGCGACCGTCCGACCGCACCACCACGTTGTCCTTGTCCTCGCCGAGGTTGCTCGAGGTCAGCCAGAGCGCGCCCTCGCGCTCGGCCAGGTGGCCGTTCTCGCGCAGGATCGCGAGAGCCGCGTCGTACGCGGAAGGGCCGCCGTCTGCGGTGGGCTCGTACAGCGACCGCTCGCTGAACCAGCGGTCGTACGTGGTGCCGAAGGTGCCGAGGGTGTCCCGGATCTGCTCGACGATGAGC
>VXRS01000279.1:1925-6776 GCA_009838385.1 Dehalococcoidia bacterium
CCCTGCACGAAGTGCTCGGCCAGGCTCAGGTTGATGAAACCGGGCGGCGCGATCTGCGGCGCATCGATGACGTCGTTTGCCGGGAGGTGCTCGGCGATCGCCTCAGCGATGGCCAGCGGCGGCATCATCGCCGAGCGCGCGAGGCGCAGGGGCAGGGAGCTGGCGTAGTCGCCGTGGCTCGCGTCGCGAGGCCGCTCGACAAGCTCGTCGGGCAGGGCCACATCTGGAAGGGCGCCCGCGTCGATCGCCGCCCGGGTCGCCCCGGCGACGAGCGCCCCAACGCGGTCTCGTAGCGTCGTGGTATCAGTCACGAGCTAAGCGTATCGCCTCCCACCGAACAGGGGGAGTCGCACCTACAGGTCGAACGGGAACTGGTGGCGCTGCGCCAGCTCGGAGAGCTCGCCGACCGCGGCCTGGGCGTGTTCCACCACCTCGGGCGGGTAGCCGTACTTCAGTCGGTGCTCCTCGAACTCGTCCGCATCCAGCAGCTCGATCGTTCCGCCCGCTCGCACCGTCACGTCGAGGTCGAGGTCGATGTAGCGAATCTCGCCGTCCTCGAATTCCGGAGGCGTGGTGACGTTGCAGTACCAGAGCGCCGTCTCCTCGCCGGGTTCGGCCAGGCGAAAGACGTTGTACCAGCGGTCCCGCCAGAAGTGGACGTAGCTCTCGTAGCGGGAGCGAAACTCGCCGCGGCTCGTGAAGATCGGGCTTCCCGCCGAAGCGTGCGCCTGCACCAGCGATCCGTCGTCCGATAGGACGCGCAGGTGCTGGATCCAGTGCGCCTCGCCGTCGTACTTGGTGACGCGCAGCAGCAGGGGATCGCCGCGTGCGATGGGAGCGCCGTTCATGCTTCGATGATACCCCGCCGCGATCGCCTTCGACCGTGCGCTTACGTGAAGCGGGGCGGAACCCGGCGGCTAGGTGGTGAAGACGAGTCCCAGGACGGTCCCCGCGATGATCGCCACGGCGCCCAGCCCCAGAACCAGGGCGATCGCGGACGCGCTGAACTCCGACCGCGCGTCCGTGTGCGCCGGCGCCACTTCGGGTGTGCTCTCGTCAGCGTTGCTCATGCCGCCCTCCCGGTCACATTCTGCGTCCCCGCCGGAATGTGCGCACCCTCGCCTGGTCCCGGTCGTACTTGATCGGGTGCGGTGCGTCGTCCACCCTCGATTGGGGCGTCTGACACAGGGGCGTCATGGGAGCTGGAATGACTGCTGACGGGCACGCGGGTGACCTGGTAATCGATGCGAGGAGCGTCACGAAGACGTACGACACGGGTGAGGTGCAGGTCCAGGCGCTGCGTGGCGTTGACCTCCACGTGCCGCGCGGCGAGATGGTCGCCGTCATGGGCCCCTCCGGTTGTGGCAAGACCACGCTCCTGAACTGCCTCTCCGGCCTCGACGCCTTCGATGACGGTCAGGTGCTCATCAACGGTGAAGACATCGCCCGCATGGCCGACAACGAGAAGACCGAGTTCCGGGCGCAGGGCATGGGCTTCGTCTTCCAGACCTACAACCTGCTGCCGGTCCTGTCCGCCGTCGAGAACGTCGAGCTGCCGCTCATCGTCTCCGGCACCAGACCGCGCGAGGCGCGCGAGCTCGCCCTTGCCGCCCTCGAGCGGGTCGAGCTCCGGCAGTACGCCGGTCACCGCCCGGCCCAGCTCTCGGGAGGACAGCGCCAGCGCGTCACCGTTGCCCGCGCGGTCGTCAACAGCCCCTCCATCGTCTGGGCCGACGAGCCCACCGGAGCCCTCGACTCGACGACCGCCGGGGGCATCATGGACCTTCTCGTCGAGCTGAACGGCCAGAGCAACCAGACGCAGGTCATCGTCACGCACGCTCCCGAGGTGGCCGCCCGCTGCCACCGCACCATCTACATGGCCGACGGCCTCATTGAACGCGAGGAAGCGATCCGCCCCCTCGCCCCCGCCCCCGCGTAGCGAACCGCCATGGAGGAACTGTTCGGCGTCTCCATGAACACGATCGCCGCGGTGGTGGTCATCATCACGCTCGCCATCCTCGTTCTGCTGGCGTGGGTGGCCTTCCGCAACCCGGTGATGTTCAAGACGGGCCTGCGCAACATCCCCCGCCGCCGCGCACAGACCACCCTCATCGTCTTTGGCCTCATGCTCGCGACCGTCATCATGACCGTCGCCTTCGGCACCGGCGACACCGTCTCGAGCACCGTAACCGACGACATCTACCAGCTCACGGGCGAGACCGACATGCTCATCGTCTGGGACGAGGAAGGCAGCCCGCGCCCCGAGGACGAACGGGTCATTCCCCTCGAGGAAGTGGCCGCCTGGGAGGAGCGATTCGCCAACGATCCCGACATCGACGGCTTCCTGCCGATCCTTCTGGAGACGCTCCCCGTCATCAACACGGCGACCGGGTTGAACGAGGCCGGCGCCACTATCGTCGCCTACGACACCGAGGCGGCAGCGCCGTTCGGCTCGCTCCGTGACCTTGACGGAAACGCGATCACGCTCAGTGGCAACCAGGTCGTGCTCAATGAGGATCTGGCCGGCGAAATCGATGCCGAGGTCGGGCACTCGCTCGTCCTCCTCTATCAGGGCTATCCGTTAGAGGTCGAGGTCGTCGCGATCGCGCCGAACAGCTTCCTCAGCGGCACCTTCAACGTCGGCGCCTCCGAGTTCCCCGGCGGCGCCGTGAGCTTCGACTTCCTTGCCGAGGTGATTGGCCGCGACGACATCGCCTACGCCGTGGTCGTGACGAACGCAGGCGGCGTGCGCGATGGGCTGGAGCGCTCCGATGTGGTGGAGGAGAAGCTCAACGAGGTCATCGATGGCACGCCCTATGAGGTGCAGCCGCTGAAGAAGGATGCGATCGAGATCGCCAAGCTCGTCGGCAGCGTCTTCACCACCGTCTTCATCATCTTCGGGCTGTTCTCGATCGCGGCCGGCATCCTCCTCATCTTCCTCATCTTCATCATGCTGGCGGCCGAGCGGAAGCCGGAGATGGGTATGGCCCGCGCCGTCGGCGCCAAGCGCCGCCACCTCGTCGAGTCCTTCCTCGCCGAGGGGATGGGCTACGACCTCGGCGCGGCCATCGTCGGCCTCGTTGCTGGCATCTTCGTGACGTTCGGCATGGTCGGGCTCATCAACGCCTTTGCCGAAACGGGCCTTGGTCTGGAGCTGCGCACGAACCTCACCCCTCGCAGCCTCATCATTGCCTTCTGCCTCGGCGTCATCTCGACCTTCATCGTCATCTTCTTCGCTGCCGTGCGGGCCAGCCGCCTCAACATCGTTGCCGCCATCCGCGACCTCCCGGAGCCCATCGTCACGAATCCCGAAGCGGCCACCTGGCGGGGCTACGCACGGGCGGTGCTCAACGCGGCGGTCGCCGGCGGAGCCATCGCCGTGAGCGTGTTCGCGCTCTACCGCCTGCCCGACTTCGCACCGCTGTTCTCGATCGCCCTGCTGTTCGGGCTTATCGGGCCGTACGTCTACATGCTCCGGCGGCAGAACTTTGGCGCGCCGCGGCACGAGCGCATCGCCGGGCAGCGCATACCCCTCTGGCCCTTCTTGCTCGTCCCCCTGATCCCCTTCTACCTCGTCGCGTTGCTGATCGTCCGCGTCATGCGTGATCGCAACCCGCGGGTGAGCTTCTGGCTCATCGTCCTTGGCATCCTCCTGCCGCCCGTAGGCCTCGTCCTGATCGCCTCCCAGGACCGGGATCGGCCGATCGCGTGGGGAGCTGGTTTCGGTGTCGTGGGGCTGGCCCTCGCCGCCCTCTTCATGGAGTGGGCCTTCTCCTCCGACAGCTACTTCTTCTTCGCCGGGGGCATGTCACTCGCCTTCGGCTGGGCGGCCTTCACGCTGCGCTACTTCCGCCTCCACGAACGCATCTCGTTCACAATCCTCGCCTGCCTGCTGCTCGCTTTCTGGTACGTGTCCCCCGCGGGCGCCCTCGACTTCATCATCGGCGACCTTGAGGGAGGCCCCGAGCTCTTCTTCCTCAGCGGCATCGTCATGGTCGCCTGCGGCACCTTCCTCGTCGTCTACAACGCCGACATCCTGCTCCCGCCCATCGCCACCCTGGGGGCGCGGCTGGGACGCATCGTTCCCGCCGTCAAGACCGCCGTCGCCTACCCCCTCACAGCCCGCATGCGCACCGGCATGACGATCATGATGATCGGCCTCATCACCTTCTCGTTGGTCATGTTCTCCACCGTCAACGACAACTTCACCAACATCTTCCTCTCCGACGACGCGAAGGGCGGCTTCGACACGATCGTCTTCGTCAACAGCAACAACCGCGCCGATGACCTGGTGGCGACGCTGGAGGAGAACGGCGTCGATACCACGCCCATCGTCGCCGTGAGCGAGCAACGCATCGCCTTTGCGGGGGAGACGGAGATCTTCGTTGATGCCCCGTCCGGTCCGGGCGTTGCCGGCACCTTCACGGTCATCGGCGCCGACGCCGCCTTCTTCGCCACGAACGAGTTCGAGCTGAAGCGGCGCGCTGCCGGCTACGCCAGCGACGAGGAGGTCTGGGCCGCAGTGGCCGGCGACCCCACCCTTGCCGTGATTCCGGGGGAGCTCACAGACACCGCGGGCGACGAATTCTCCGACTTCGAGCTGCTCAAGCTCGACCCCTCCCTTGTGGAGGAGGGCTTCGAGCCGTTCACCCTGCGCCTCCACGCACCCGGCACCGACCTCAACACCTCCGTCACCGTTATCGGGCAGGTGGACGATCCGGGCGACATCTTCTGGAACGGCATCATCGTGCAGCGGGACACCGCCGTCGCCGCCTTCCCCCCTTGCGGAAGCCAAGCTATACTGCTTCAGTCCCGGGGCGGAACCGGCCCAGCAAGCATCAGACAAGACCA